>CACXEC010000044.1 GCA_902766545.1 uncultured Erysipelotrichaceae bacterium
AAAACATTATTTATATTTAATAAAATAATACATAAAAATACTACTACAAATATTTTTTTAATTTTAAAATTCATTTCAGTACCTCTTCCTATTATAAATAATAACATTTTAGTGAAAATAATTCAATTCATTAATAATTCTATTATTCTTTTTTTGCTATGTTTAAAATTATTCCAATACTTGCCATACTAACCAAAAGACTACTGCCTCCATAAGAAATAAAAGGAAGTGTTACACCCGTAACTGGAACAATTCCAATAACAACACATATATTAAGTACAGTTTGAATCATGATACCCATAATTAGGCCAAAAGATAAATATTTAGCAAATAAATCATTTGTATTCATACTTATTTTTATAACATTTACAAATAAAGTTATAAATAGTATAGATAAAATAGTTATTCCCATAATGCCAAATTCTTCAGAAATAATAGCAAAAATAAAATCAGTTTGTGGTTCTGGAAGATAAAAATGTTTTTGAATTGAATTACCAAAACCAAGACCAAACAATCCTCCTGGTCCGATAGCATATAAACTTTGAATAATTTGAAAACCTGAACCCAATGGATCTAGCCAAGGATTAATAAATGATATTATCCTGCTCATTCTGTATGGTGCTATAATGATTAGCGCAACAATACCTAATAATCCTAAAAGTCCTGTATATCCAAAAAAGGATAACTTTATATTGGAAACGAATAACATACTGACTAGAGTCATGACAATTACCATGGCAGTACCAAAATCCGGCTCTAACATAATAAGTCCAAAAAATAAACCAATTATAATTAAAATTGGAAAAACACCTTTTTTAAAACTTTTTACTTCTCTTTCATTATTAGATAAATATTTAGCGGTAAATATAATTAAAGCTATTTTACTTATTTCCGATGGTTGCATACCAAATGCCCCAATACCAAACCAACTACGAGATCCATTTCTTACTTTGCCTATGCCAGGAATTAAAACCAAAATAAGCAAGCTTAAGCATATAAACAAAATAATATTAGCATTCTTTTTATAAAGATTGTAATCTATATTTTTTAAGAATAAAATTATTATTATTCCAGCAAAAAAGAAAATTGCTTGGTGTTTTAAATAATAAAATGCATCATTAAACTTATATAAACTCCAAACACTTGATGATGAATATATCATTAATAAACCAATAATTGCTAGTAAAATTGAAGCAAAAAAAATTAATAGGCTTTTTTTCATAAATACACCTATTAATATTTTATAACCATACTCCGTAAATAATTCCTATCATTGATAATAAAAACCCAACAACCCAAAATAATTTGACAATATCAGTTTCTATCCATCCAAGTTCTTCAAAATGATGATGAAGCGGAGCTTTTTTAAATACTTTTTTATGGAACTTTCTAATAGCTATTATTTGAATTAATGAACATAGCGTTTCAATAACAAATACTCCACCTATTAACAATAAAGATAATTCATGTCTTGTTAAGATCGCAATTGTAGCAAGAGCTGAGCCTAATGCTAGTGAACCAGTATCTCCCATAAATACTTTAGCAGGATGAGTATTAAAAACTAAGAATCCTAATAATGAACCAACTAAAACAAAAGCAAAAATTGCTATTTCTTGATATCCCGCTATCCAGTATGAACCCCAAGCAATAACTCCATATGCTAGAAAAGCCATAACAGATAGACCACCAGCTAAACCATCTAAACCGTCAGTAATGTTTACTGCATTAGTTGTTCCAACTAAAACTAGGAAGATAAAAATACCATACCCCCAGCCTAATGGAATATTTAAATTTAGTGATGTAATAACAACACTTGCTTCTCCTCCGTTTCTCATAAAAATAATATAAAAAACTATTGCAATTACTGTTTGAAGAGCTAATTTTACTAATGTAGGCAAGCCTTTATTATTATGATATTTAACTTTTAAATAATCGTCTATAAAACCTAATAATCCATAAGTCAAAAAGACCATAATTAATATTATTAGATTTGATGATATTTCAATACTTCCTCTTAAATATAATAATGCCATTATTATAATAGTTGGAATTATAAATATTAGTCCCCCAATAGTTGGGGTTCCATCTTTCTTTAAATGTCTTTTATTTATTAAATGACTAACACTTTGACCTATTTTTAACTTTCTTAATATTGGAATTAGTATAGCTGCTGCAATTAGAGATAATACAAAGCCAAGCATTAATCCCAAAACCGATTTTGCTAATATTAACATATTTTATCAACCTCTTTTATTAATTATACAATTTAAATTATTAAAATGTAAACTGATATTTACAATATATGTAAACTAATTTAGCATTAATTTTACAATACTATTTTCCTTGATAAATGTATTTCCATCTGGTGACTGTGCAATAATTGTTTCACCTGTTCCAGAATATTCAATTGAAAACGATTTAAGTACATTTTTAGCTTCTTTAAGATTCATTCCAATAACATCTGGTATTTTAACATATTTTTGATCTAGCCATGTATATTCTCTTGTTTTATCGGCATTTATTTTAGGATAGTTTTTATAATCAATGATAGATAATATCATATTTTTGGCGATTGGAGCAGATACTGTTCCCCCGTATTGAGTAATTCCTTTAGGATTATCTATGGCAACATATACTACATAATCTGGCTTATCAGCCGGAAAAAATCCAATAAATGAAACAATATAATTACCAATTAAGTATTTACCATCTTTAACCTTTTGAGCAGTTCCAGTCTTTCCACCTACTCGGTAGTTTTCTATATATGCATTTTTTCCGGTTCCATTTGCTACTACACTTTCCAAAGCATATCTAACTAAATCAGAAGTTTCCGAAGATATTACTGTTCTTATTTTATTTGGTTTATTTAAAAGAATAGTACTATTTGTTTCACCTTCATTTATACTCTTTACAATATATGGCTTATATAAATTTCCTCCATTAATTGCAGCACTTACGCCAGTTACTTGTTGAATTGGAGTTACACTTATTCCCTGTCCAAAAGCAGTAGTAGCCGTTTCTACAGGTCCCATTCTGTCTAATTTAAACATAATTCCGCTTGATTCCCCATTTAAATCTATTCCAGTTT
>CACXEC010000045.1 GCA_902766545.1 uncultured Erysipelotrichaceae bacterium
AAGTGATATTCCAGTTTTAGAGGAAATTCCTACTTTAAGTGAGACTCCTGTGGAAACAACTTCTGTATTAAATGAAGAACCAATTACAGAAGAACTTGAAATGCCAAAAATGGTTAATGAAGTTGTTAATAATGATATTACAGAAAAAAAGATATGCAAAAATTGCAGTCATGAAAATCCATATACAAGTAAATTTTGTGAAATGTGTGGAAATGTTTTAGAATAACTAACATTGTTAGTTATTTTTTAATTATTAGAATTATGCTATACTTATAGCAAGAGATTAGGTGGATAAACAAATGAAGGGTAAGTTAATAGTAATAGAAGGAACTAATTCTTCTGGTAAAGAAACTCAAAGTAATCTTTTAGTGGAGACATTAAATAAAGAAGGTATAATTACTAAAAAGAAAAGGTTTCCTGATTATGATTCTCCAACTGGGAGAATCATTGGTGAATGCATTTTAGGAAAAAATTCAAAAAGTTTTTTTAATGAATCTATTGATAAAATACCACCTAAGGTAGCAGCATTATATTATGCTGCTGATCGTGCTTATAATATTGATAAAATAAATGAATTATTAAATAGTGGAATAAATGTTGTTCTGGATAGATATGTAGAAAGTAATATGGCATATCAAGCTGCTAAATTTGATGATATTAAAGATAAAATTAATATTCTTTTATGGATGGAACAATTGGAGTTTAATCTTTTAGACTTACCAAGGCCAGATAAAGTTATTTTTTTATACTTACCGTATGAATATCGCAGTGATAAGAATGATGACAATATACATCTTATTAATACAGAAAAAGCTTATAACTTAATAACGGAAAGATATTCATGTGATATAGTTAATTGTATTAAAGATGATAAAATTAGATCAATTGAAGATATTCAAAAAGAAGTGTATACAATAGTCAAAGAAATACTGTAAACAGTTTGAAAAATAAATGTATAATTTTGTAAAAAATCTAGTTTTGGTTTATAATATATTTGTTTAGGCAAAATTATACATATTTCACCTTCTTAAAATTCTAGAATAGTTTTAGGAGGTGATTATGCTAGTAAAAGTATTTGATGAATCTCATGAAAAAGATTTAGAGATGGTCATTAATGCTTTTTTATCAAGTAATGTTGAATTAATTGATATAAAGTATAGTGTTGCTATAACAGCAGTAGGCGAGGATCAAATATATTGTTTTACTGCTTTGGTTTTATATAGAGATTTGAGTGAAGATTAATGAAGAAAAACAGTTTTATTGCGGGAACATTTATTGCTACTTTATCCTTGATATTTGTAAAAATATTAGGAATGCTTTATGTTGTGCCTTTTTATGCAATAGTTGGGACTAAAGGTGGAGCTTTATATAGTTATGCTTATAATATATATAATATATTTTTGTTAATATCTGCTGCTGGAATACCTAGCGCAATAAGTAAAATTATAAGTGAATATGATGCTTTAGGTAAGTATGAAGCTAAAAATAGAGCTTATAAGCTAGCTAAAAAATTAATCATGTTGATTAGTACGATTACTTTTGTAATGCTATTCATATTTGCTGAAGAGATTGCTACTTTAATTATTGGTGATTTAAAGGGTGGAAATACTATTGAAGATGTATGTTTTGTAATTAGATGTATATCATTTTCTGTTCTTTTAATACCTCATTTAAGTGTAACTAAAGGATATTTCCAAGGACATAAATATATTGGCCCTTCTTCAGTTTCAAATTTAATTGAACAGATAGTAAGAATTACGATTATTTTAGTTGGGTCTTATATTTCTTTAAAAGTCTTTAAATCTAGTCTACCTATTGCAGTTGGTATTGCTGTATCTGGGGCTTTTTTTGGAGGATTAGTAGCTTATATATATTTAAGTGCTAAAATGAGAAAACATAAAAGTGAACTTAATTTAGATAAAACTTATCGAAAAGATGATATTTCTGATAAGGATATTATTAAAGAAATAATTAAATATGCAGTTCCTTTTATAATTATTAATATTATTGGTAGTATATATAATTTTACGGATATGATATTAATTCTTAGAACTTTAAATCATTTTAATTATAGTGCAGAGGATGTTGAGTTTATTACTAGTGTTATTTCTACTTGGGGACCTAAAATATCAATGATAGTCAATTCAATGGCCAGTGGAATGAGTTATGCTTTAATTCCTATGATTGTTTCTGCTTATGCAGTTAGAAATTTTAAGGAATTAAATAATCATTTAAATAAAGCTTTACAAATTATAATATTTGTTTCTTTACCTATGGCTATAGGATTATCTATTTTATCAACTCCTGTTTGGACACTTTTTTATAATACTAATCCATATGGTGGCGCAATATTAAAAATTATGATTTTTAATGCTCTTTTGGGTAATATTGCAATGATAAGTAATTCTATTTTACAAAGTTCTAATAGATTTAAATTAGTTTATTTAAATAATATTATTGGATCATTAATTAATGCACTTTTAGATGTTCCTTTAATGATTTTATGTCATAAAATAGGTATTGGAGCTTTTTATGGAGCTATATTTGCTACTTCAATTGGATATATAATTTCAATTTATATAAGCTTGCATTTTATTCAAAAGGAAGATGGTTTTAAACTAAATTACTCTAATACGTTTAAAACTGTTAGTAAGATTATTATACCAGCAATTTCGATGGTGGTTGTATTATTTATAATTAATAAGTTTTTATCGCTTGATATTTATACGAAAATTGGTAGTTTAATTGTTGTAATTATTAATGCTATAATAGGTGCAGTAATATATATTGGAATAAGTTATAAAATGGGAATAATCGAAGATATTTTTGGAAAAGAATATATGAATAAACTAATAAAAAAACTTACTTTTGGTAAGTTTCCTAAGAATTAAACCATATACATGTTGTTAGATGAGTAATCATCTCCATTTATGTTATTATTTTGATTATCACCTTCAAGACGAGAGACTCTATTTTCTAATCTGTTAATTTGTCTTTCTATTTTAGATAGTCTAGAATCAATATCACTATACATATTAGGATTTGCATTCATTGGTCCAGTGTAAAAATTGGAATTAGCACTAAAAGAAGTATTTGGAATATTTGGCATCATCATATTAGGCATTGAGTTAATATTATATCCATATTCTTGGAAAAATGCATTACGGTCTTTTTTCATTGTTCACCTCTATTTTAATATATGAAATAAATGGAAAAAGTTTAATAAAGGAGTAAAAATGAGATTAAGAAACATTAAAAATGCTAAGGAAAAAGTAAATAATAATCCTTTAGTAATAAATAAGAATATTTTTGATTCTAAAAAGGAGTTACATATTGAAATTGGTATGGGAAAAGGAGACTTTATTATAAATAAAGCTTTACTTAATCCAGGTATTAATTTTATTGGAATTGAAAAGTATGAATCCGTCTTAGTTAGAGCATTAGAAAAAGTTCCTCGTGATGTTAATAATTTAAAATTTATGTGTATAGATGCTTTAACGATAGGTGAGTATTTTAATCATGATGTAGATAAAATATATTTAAATTTTTCTGATCCATGGCCAAAAAAAAGACACTCTAAAAGAAGACTTACTAGCGAAGTTTTTTTGCCATTATATGAAAAAATTTCTAAAAATAATGTTAATTTAGAAATTAAGACTGATAATAAAGACTTATTTGCTTATACATTAAAAAATTTAAATAATAATGGTTATACTTTTGAGGATGTATCTTTAGATTTACCAAGTGATTATGAAGGTAATATTGAAACTGAATATGAAAGAAAGTTTAGAAGTAAAAATATATCTATTAATTATCTTAAATCAGTTAAAAAGATGAAATAAAATAATTAATTTGATATAATATTTTTAGGAGAAAGATAGGATTATGAAAAAAATTATTATCTTTATAATTATAGTGTTTGGTTTAACGGGATGTGTAAATATTAAAAAAGATGATATATCCTCTTTAGTTGATAAAATAGTATCAAGTAAGATTAGATTGAGTAATGAATATCGTACAGGATATAAGTATTATTTACCAACTAATATGAATGTTACATATTCTGGTTTAATGAATGAAACAATTAATGATGGAAAGTATAATTATTATTTATATGTTGATTTAGTTAGCTTTTTTAATAGTGAAAAAGCATCTTATGTTAAACATGAAAACTCTTTTTTTAGTAAAGAAATAACATTTGATAATAAAACTGGATATTTAGAAATATTTACGAAAAATAATAAATATTTAATTGAAATAATATATAATTATGCTAAAATAGAAGTGATAGTAGATAAAGAATTTATTAATGAAGCAGTTAGTAATAGTTTAATAGTTTTATCTTCTATAGAGTATAATAAGTCGATTATTGATAATTTAATTGGCGATAATATATTGAGTTATAGTGAAGAAAAATTTACAATATTCGATGATAAGACAAGGAATAGTAACTTTCTTGAGTATGTTCAAGAATTTGATAACTATGATTCAAATGATATACCTGATTATGATTTAATTAACTAAGGAGTGATATTTTTCATGAGTGTTTTTAAAAAATTAAAAGATGTTTTATTTGACATTGAAGAGGAAGAGATACCTGTTATTACCAAGGATGAAGAAGACGAGGAAGAGAATCCAATAAAGGAAATAAAGGTTCCTAAAGAAGAATTTCATGAGGAACGCGTTATAGAGCAAAAGAAAGAAACAAAATTTAATTTTCCTTTGGATGATGATTTTGATGAAATAGTTCCAAGTAGGTCTAAAAGGGATTATTTTGATGATGAAGATTTAAATTTACGTTCAAGTTTTAAAGATAACAGAATTCAAAATGATTTTAAGAAAAATAATACTTCAAATGATTATGCTAGATTTAATTTAAATGATGTTAAGAAAGAAGAAGTAAAAACATTTAAACCATCGCCAGTTATATCTCCAGTTTATGGTATTTTAGATCAAAATTATACTAAAGATGATGTAATAGTAAAAAATGATGGTAGTAAACGTAAAGACGCAACCTTAAACTTAGATGATGTTAGGAAAAAAGCTTATGGTGAAGATGAAGTAGATCGTGTAAAAAGAATTGATGAAATATTAGACGATGACAATGATGAAGTAATCGCCGAAATAAAAAATCCTAAATCTGATATGACAATAAGAGAAGCAGAAGACATAGCAGATAAAAATAGTAAACCAGATATTATTGATGATGATAAGAATGATAATGACGTAGAGTCAGATTTGTTTAATTTAATTGATTCTATGTATGAAGATAAGAATAAAATGGAGGAAGATAATGATTGAATCTCTAAGTAGTGTTTTACCGATATTTATTTATATTTTATTAATAATTTTATTAATTGTTGGAATTATTTTGGGAGTTAAACTTATAATAACAGTAGATAAAGTAAATGAGGTATTAGATGATGTCAAAAAGAAAGTTTCTACATTAGATACATTCTTTAATATTGTAAGTGGAATATCTAATAGAGTGGAAAATTTATCGTCAAAAGTTGCTGATTTCTTTATATCAATATTTAATAAAGTAAGTAATCTAAAAAAAAGAAAGGATGAATTTGAAGATTATGAGTAAAAAAGGAACTGGATTAATCGCTGGATTAGTAGTAGGAGCTGGACTTGGATTATTATTTGCTCCTAAGAAAGGATCTGATTTAAGAAAAGATTTAGCTAATAAATGTAATGATTTATGGAATAAAGCTAAAGACTTAGATTATGAAGAAGTTAAACTAGATATTGAAAAAAGACTAAAAAAGATTCAAAAGGAGTTAAAAGATTTAGATAAAGAAAAAGCTTTAAAAATAGCAAAGAAAAAAGGTGAAGAGATTAAAGCTCAAGCTGAGGATTTATATAACTTAGCTGTTGAAAAAGGGACTCCAGTTTTAGAAAAAGCGGCAAGTGATGTTAGAGTAAAAACAATTGATGTTTTAAATGATATTGTTTCTAAATTAGAGCAAAGTGAAAAAGCTGCTAAAAAGGCAGCAAAATAGTCTCATCTTTTGATGGGATTTTTTCTTTATAAGAGGTATCGATAATGAGAAAATTTGAAAAAATAAGTTTTGAACAATTTAAAAAAGATGTTGCAGATGATAAGATTTTATATGATAGTTTTATTCTTCCTAAAAGGAAGACAAAATTTTCGGCAGGATACGATTTTGTTTCATTAAAAGATGTTACTTTGCATCCTGGTGAAGATGCACTAATTCCAACTGGAGTAAAAGCTATGATTGAACCAGATGATGTACTTTTTATAATAATTCGTAGCAGTTTAGGATTTAAATACAATATAAGACTAGTTAATCAAGTAGGAGTAATTGATGCCGACTATTATAATAATGAATCAAATGAAGGACATATTTTAGTAAAGTTAAAAAATGAAGGAAATAAAGATTACAAAATAGAAGTAGGTAGCGCTATTGCTCAGGGATTAATTATTAAATATAATGCAGTAGATGATGAAGATAATAATATGGAAATAAGAACTGGAGGAATAGGTTCAACTGATAAATAAAAGTTTTATACTTTTATTTTTTTTTAATATATGATATTCTTTAAATAGAATGGGTGATTGTTATGGAATATGTTATTAATGGTAAAAAAATTAAGGTCCTATTTCCTTTTGAAATTAATCAAAAAAAGTATTTGGCATATTTAACCGATAAAAATGAAATAACTGCTTCAATTTTAGAAGAAGATGGTTTAGATATGAATTTGCTTGCTATAACAGATGATAAAGAATGGCAAATGGTAGAAAAAGTCTTGGAAGAGAGGATTTAATATGAAAAAAATATTAATAGATTTTAAGACAGATAATAGTAAGTTAACGGCTACTATGGTTGACAATGATTATTCACAATCTGTACCTGATGAAAAAGTATATAAACTAATTGAATTATTAAATGGATTACAAATTCAAAAAATAATTGTGGATGGATCCTTATCAACCATAAAATATGATTCAGGTGAAGTATTTTTTGAAAATTTTCCTCAATATTTAGATTATGTTCAAAAAAGTTCGAATATTGCTCCAGAAGTAACTGCTTTTTTACAAAAAATTCAAGAATTTGCTAAAGAAAGCATGAAACAAAATCTAGAGCTAGCAAGAGCGATTTCAAGTGAAGTTGTTATTAAAGAAGACAGTGAAGAAGCAAAAAATGAAGAAGAAAGAGCTAAAATTGAAGAAAGATATATGCAAATTGTTCAAGAATGTGAAGAAAAAGAAGAGTCTAAAAAAGCAATTGAAACAGAGATAACAAAATCACAAAAGAAAAAAGAAGAGATTGCGGCCTCTATTAAAGATCTTGAAGCACAATTATTAGATATTGATTTAAGAAGTGAAGATGCTAAAACTAAAAGAGAAAGCCTTGAAAGACAAATTGGTGTTTTAGAAAAAGAAAAAGATCAATTAGATGAACAAATTGCTGGAGCTGAGAAGTGCTTAAAAGAACTTGAAACGCAAATTGAATCGGCTAAAACTGAGCTTAAAGAATTAAAAGATGAAATAGTAAGGTTAAAAATAGAACTTCATGATTTAAAGGAGCGCATTAAAACTGATAGCTTGGTTCATGAAATAGGGGCAAATGTTGATAGAATGATTAATGAAAGTACATCTACTCCTGTTATTAGAGATAAGGAGCCTAAAAAGAAAAGAAGATTTAGCCGCGTCGCTGCTGTTGTTGGTAGAATGGTTGGTGGTGCTTTAATAATTGGTGTTATGCTTCATTTTGCATATACTGCTGCTATGGAAGTTGTGGAGAATTTTAAGAATTATACTACTCCAGAAATTGTTACAACGGCTAACATAGATTATTATAAACCGTATGCTTCTCCAGAGAACACTAGTAGTATTCAATATATATATGCTAGGGAGGCAGATCAAGCTATTTATGAAGAGTGTAATAATATGTATTATAGAACTTTTAAAAAATATGCTGATTTATATGGATTAGATGAAAGAATTGTAGCTGCTATTGCTACAACAAGCGGTGGGATTCATTATGAAGATATAAATGATATGGGAAGAGTAGGTATTATGAATTTAAACTATGCACTACTCGTTAATGATTCCGTTGCAGCTTATAATTATCAAACTGGTGAATATGAACTTTATCCAGTAACTTATGAAAATATTCAAAAGTTAGATACAAATGTCAAAATAGGATGTATGTATTATCAATCTTTATATCGTAGATATAATGGCAATCATATTTTAGCTTTAGAAGCATACTTTTATGGTTATGAATATGTTGATGGGTTATTAAATAGTAAAGCTAAGGAAGCTGGCTTAGATGTTGCAACTTATATAAGTGAATTGGATAATTCAACTATCAATGAGTTGTTTATGACTGAAGATGGCAGTATATTTGCTTATGATGTATTTATATATATACCATCTAATAATGTATTAGAATTTAAAACTGTAAATGGTAGAGAAGCTGGACCAAGTAGGTATAATACTTTCTCTAATTCATATGAAAGAGAAATCACACATATAAAAAATACATAAGTTATTTCATTTCACTTATGTATTTTTTTAATTGTTTAGCATTTGGTCCAAAGATAATCTTTAATTGATTGTCTATTTCTACAATACCCTTAGCTCCTAACTTTTGAATTCCATCTTTATCAGCTAAAGATATATCTTTTAAAGTAACTTTTAATCTAGACATATTGACTTCTGAGTCTATAATATTATCTTTACCTCCTAAGTATTGAACTAATTTGTTAATTTCAAATGTAAAATTCTTTCTATTTAATTTTACGACTACTAATGATATTAATAATAATACTATTAATATAATTAAATATTGCCACCACATAAATTTATCACCTAGAAATATTATACACAATTAATCCCAAAAATAAAATCACTTTTTAATATTTTTCACATAAGATATATTGAATAAATGAAAGGGTGAAAAATTATGTGTAATAATAATGGGTCTGATGGTAATTGCATTGCAGAACTTTTAAAGGTTATATTAGTTTTACAACAAAATGTTTGTCCAGAAAATGGCTTAGATTCTTGTGATAGACCAATGCTTGGTGGCGGCGGAAACTGTCTAATATGCAATACGAGACCAGTAATGCTTTATATGTGCTGTGGAAATGGGGTTCCACTTTCAATGCCAACTTCAAAAGATGCAAGACAAGTTTGCTCTAATCCTTCTTTAGGTAGTAGTTGTCCGGATTGTTCAAATGTCTTTAGGGTCGAAAAAATAGAAGGTAACTGTTGTACATTTAGGGTGCTTACTGCAAATCCAGATGAAAGCTGCTGTAATAGTCAACCATGGATTGCAACTAATAGTTTCTTTACGATGAATTTAGATTGTTGTTGTATTGTAAGATGTTTAAATGATTGCTACGTTGATTGTGTATGTTAAATTATTAAAAAAACTTCTATGAATTATTTTCATAGAAGTTTTTTAAATATTCGTTATAAGCTTTATATTCTGGTGTATTTGTATCAATATGATATTTATAGTTATTCTTAATACATAAGTCAGATACTATAAGATCTGTTAAATGAGGATTTCTAATTAATAATGGTCCAATTAAATATGTTCCATAGAAGTTCTTATAATTATATCCCTCAGTTAGACTTTTATAATTATCGGCTAATCCACTTATAACTTTAAATAAATGATTTTCATTATTTTGTACTATATATTTACGATTTTGAAATCCAATAATGGGAGATAGATCTTTATATACCATAAATGAGTGATCTCTTAGTCTTTTATCGCTTTTTGCATAATAATTAAAGATTCCAAGAGATGTAACATCATCAATTGATTTTCCAAATAATAAATACGAATTTCCAGTTGCAATTAAATATTTATTATTTTCAATGTATTTTTTTATATCTTTTGCATATTTTTTTAAATCGTTTAAGGCAATCATAAGACTTTCATCTGAACCAGAGCCTAGATAGACTAAATCATATGAGGAAAAATTAATTTTATCATTTATAGTTAAATAATCAATTCTAATATCAATATTTTGATTTTTAAAAGCATTTTTTATGGCTAGTATGTTTCCTTGTTCACCATATAGATTTAATAAATCATAATATAAATGTGCGACTTTAATCATTTTGTTCCTCCAAGAATATTTTTTTTAGTACTGCAGTCATATCAAAGCATACCATAGTAAATATTGTACCTTTAGTTGTTTTTAATAGTTTGGGAATATCTTCGACATCATCTATAAGAAGTATTTTATCTTCTGGTATATTGGCATTTAATAATCTTGCTAAGCAATCATATCTAAATCTTCCAATAATAATTATTTTATCGACATTTTTTAAGTTTAATATTTCAAAATCAACGTCATATAGCCAAGATAAATCATTATATTTATATCTTCTTGATACATTATCAAATCCTAATATAATGGTTTTTTCATTAGGATAGTTATTTATATAGTTTAAGGATTGTAAATAGCTTAGATTATTTTCATTTTTAGATTCTATCATTTGAACTAAGCGATTATCAAAAGTTAAATTCTTAAGACGCTTAGATTCTAAAATATTTTTATTTAATGAATAATTTAATTGTTCGTCTGACAAACCAATTGTTTTACATAGTGCAAATGCGGCTAAAGTGTAATATGCAGCAAAGAAAACATTTTTATTTAAGTGATATTCCTGATTATTGATAATCATGTTTTGTTTTTCCAAGTTAACATTTTTAGCTAAGAAATCTACTTTTCTTGTAAAATCTTTGTTTGGACAAGTATATTTTCCAAGGTGTCCATAATGATAATAAGAATAATTTAATTTAGTGTGACAAAATGGACAATAAGCGGCATCTATATTATTAGAATATGGCTTATTTAAACTATATTTAGTTTTATCAATTCCGTATGTAGTAATTTTGTTATTTAAATAAGTAAGACGATTAACAAAAGGGTCATCAACATTTAGAATTAAGTGAACTTCTTCATTAAATGATTCTTTTATTTTGTTTAGAATAAGCTCTGGTTCACCATTACGAGCTGGTTGGTCTCTGGTAATATTGGTTATAACTAAATGTGTTAAAGTACTTTTCTTAAATGTTTCTTTAATATATGATTCATCCATTTCTAGTAGAAGAACATCGCCGTTTAATTTGTGAGTAAACGTATTTGTATTATTTAAAATAATAGTTGTAGTTCCATTAACAACATTTGATCCGCTTTTATTCCAAATTACTTTGTAGTTGTTGTCTTCTAGAATATGGGCTATCATGGAAGTTGTAGATCCTTTTCCTGAAGAGCCAGTAACTCCTATAACATATTTAGGATACTTTATTTTGGATAAAATATTGCTATCTAGTTTTCTTACGATACTAGCAGGGAAAACTGATGCTTGTTTTCTAAATATTTTACAAATGATAGTTATTATTTTATTTAGTAGTATTAAAAAGCTTATTTTCAAATTAATCACCTATATTTATTATATCACGATTTATCTTATTTTTAAAAAAACTAGCAATATAGTGATATTTATAGTATAATTCTTTTAAGGTAGATAAGATGAGAAAAATATATAGTGCATTAGATATTGGTTCTAGTTATATAAAACTCGTTGTGGGTGAATTTATTAATAATCGCCTAAATATTTTGTGTGCTTTAAAAAAAGAAACTAGAGGTTTTAAAAATAATCAAATAACCAATTCTGATACTTTAATAAAATCGATTAATTGTATTTTAAATGAAGCTAGTTTAAAATTGAATTTTAAGATAACTAAATTGATTGTTAACATTCCAACTGATTACAATGATTTTTTAATGAGTGATGGAATGATAAAACTAGAAAATGAAGTAGTATCTACCAATGATATTATTAAAGTTATGCAAGAATGCACATTAAATAGAATAAAAGCAAATGATGAACTAATTGCTAGTCTTCCAATTATATTTAATGTAGGAGATAATGAAACTAATAGTCCTTTTGGAAAAAGAGGAAAAACCATTTCCGTAAAGAGTGTTTTAGTTTCAACGGATAAAAAGAAAGTATACGATTTAGTTAAACTTTTAGAAAAATGTGATATTCAAGTTATTGATATAACTACAACGGGTCTAGTTGATTACTATAATTTTAAATGTAGGGAATTCGACGGTGTTAATATGGTTGTTGTAAATATAGGTTATACGACTACTAATATTAGTGTATTTAGTAAAGGAATTTATATTAATAATATTTGTTTGGAAGTTGGAGCAAGTGCTATTGATGCCCAAACGGCTAAACATTTTAATATAAGAAAAAAAGATGCTATATTTTTAAGAGAGACTTATGGTAGACTAGTAAATGATAACTTAAAAGATGAAGATGATGTTTTAATAACTGATTTAGATGGAAAAGAAATAAGAATTAATAGGTATGAATTGTGTAAATTTATTAGTAAGCAATTACATGATATTATAAAATTAATTAAAAAAAATATAAATGACTTAACAAAAAAAGAAATTAGTTATATAATTATAACAGGGGGCTTAGCTGAGTTTAAAGATTTAGGAATTTTACTAGATCAAGAATTTGATAATGTTAAATTAGGAAATATAGAAGAAATAGGTGCTAGAGATAATTCGTTTAGTGTATCTATTGGTGCTTTAAAGTATTTTAATGAAAAGTTAAGTCTTAGAGGAAAAGATTTTGGAATGTTAAGTGATGAAGATATCGAACTTTTAACTAATGGAAACTCAAAACTGGAAAGTGGAGAATCTTTGTTAGGAAAAGTTTTCAGTTATTTTTTTGATAATTAAGAAGAGGAGAATTGTCTTATGTTTGGATTAGAAATGGATCAAATTGCAAAAATTAAAGTTATTGGAGTAGGTGGCGGTGGATGCAATGCTGTTAACCGAATGATTGAATCTGGTGTTAAAGGTGTTGAGTTTATTGTTGCCAATACTGATTTACAGGTTTTAAACGCATCTAAAGCTAGTAATAAACTACAAATAGGTGAAAGTATTACTAACGGGTTAGGTGCTGGGGCAAATCCTGAAGTTGGTAGACAAGCTGCTATTGAAAGTAAAGAAGAAATTAAGGAAGCTCTAAAGGGCGCTGATATGATTTTTGTTACTTGCGGAATGGGTGGTGGAACAGGTACAGGAGCTGCACCTGTAATTGCTGAAATTGCTCAAGATATTGGAGCTTTAACAGTTGGGATTGTTACCAAACCATTTAGGTTCGAGGGTAAAAGAAGGATGGAACAAGCAATTATTGGGATCGATGAGTTAAAGAAACATGTTGATACATTAATTGTTATTCCTAATGATCGATTAAGAGAAATAATTGATAAATCTACACCACTTACTGATGCATTTAAAGAAGTTGATAATGTACTTCATCGTGGTGTTCAATCTATTTCTGATTTAATTGCAGTATCAGGTTTAGTAAACCTAGACTTTGCAGATGTTAAAACAGTTATGGAAAAAAGAGGATCTGCTCTTATTGGTATTGGACTTGGTGTTGGTGAAAATAGAGCAATTGAAGCTGCTAAGCAAGCAGTGTCTAGTCCGCTACTTGAAACAAGTATTGAGGGAGCAACTGATGCTATAATTAATGTAACTGGTGGAACAAGTCTTACATTATTTGAAGCTGAAGATGCTGCTGAAGTTGTAAGACAGTCTTCAAATACAGATATTAATATTATTTTTGGTGCGGTTATTAATGAAAATTTAAATGACGAAGTAATTGTAACAGTAATTGCTACGGGGTTTGATCGTGAAGATGAAGCAAATGAACCAGAAAAAAAAGAGGAAACTCCTAAATATCGTTATAATGATGATAATGATTTTGATATTCCTACCTTTTTAAGAGATAGAGATAATTTTTAAGTCTAGAGTACTAGACTTTTTTTATGCAAAAATGATATACTGATTATATATGGATAATAAAGGAGATTTATTATGAACAAGAGTACAAAAATAGTATTAATAATATCAATTATTTCTATGATAGCGGTTGTTTCAGCACTATCTTATGCATATGTTAAAACTTATCAAACTCAAACGGGGGTAAATACTATTTCCACTTTAGATTGTTTTGGAATAACATATGGTAATAGAGGTGAATATATTGAATTAACTGATACTTTTCCAATGACTGATGCAGATGGCCTTAATACTGAACCATATGATTTTACTTTTACTAATAATTGTGACAGTCCTGTTTATGTAACTATTAATTTAGAAGGAACTAAAGTAACTGAAAATGCACTTGCTTTAACAAGTTTAAGGTATGCTTTTTATCGTACTGGTAGAACAGGTTATACAGCGGGTTCTGTAAATAGTTTAACTAATGGTACAAAGGCAAATAGTTCAAGTACAAGTAGTAAAATACTTACTTATGTAATTTTAGGAGCTAACGAGCAAAGAAATTATTCTTTAAAATTATGGATTGGTGAAAGTGTTAATGTGAGTGAAATGGGAAAAACATATAAAGGTAAGGTAGTTCTTTCGGCAGTACCAATTAATTATACTAAAAAAACAGTGCCAGATTGGAATACTTCTAGTGGTACACTTTTAAACGCTATAAAAACTGGTAAGTATATATATGCTAATAACATGACTACACCAGGACGTGCAAATAATGCTAGTAATGAAGGTATAATTTCAAGTTCAACTGATGACTATGGAACTAGTTATTACTTTAGAGGTAGAATTGATGATAACTATGTTGAATTTGCTAATATGTGCTGGAGAATAGTTAGAGTTACTGGTTCTGATGGAGGAACGGGAGAATATAATAATGCGATAAAATTAATATTATATAATTATAATCCAAATAATATTGAGCATCCATGTTCACAATATGTAGCAGGATCTGCCCTTGCTAAAGAATATGATAGTTCTGCAGATGGATTAAAGGGTTATAGTACTTTTAATTCCTCTAGAGATTCTAATGCATATATAGGATATATGTATGGAACTAGAAGAAGTACAAGCTATGAAGCCGAACACGCAAATACTAATAACTCAGCGATTTTTACTAGTTTAAAAAAGTGGTATGATTTAAAATTAAGCGATTATAGTGATTATCTAGCAGATGTAATATGGTGTAATGACAAAAGTGTTACAAGTGGAAGCGGTGCTAGTAATGTAAATTCACATTATGGAGCTTATGATAGAGTTAATAGTAAGACTACTGCTGTTCCGTCTTTGATATGTCCAGATGCTACTACGAATGATGAAAATTATAAAAAGATATCTAAGTTTACTGCTAGTTCTTCAACTGACGGTGGATATGGTAATGGTGCTTTGGCAGGATATAAAATAGGTTTAATTACAGCTGATGAATTTGCTTTTGCTGGTGGTAGTACAGATAATAATACTGTGTACTATTTATCAGAAAACGCTAGTGGAGAAGCTTATTGGATGTTATCACCAAATGGAGTTTTTAGCGGATATTCGAGGGTTTATGCGGTTAATACTTCAGGAGGTTTATCAACCAATAGTCAAACTTATAGTGCCATGGGTGTAAGACCAATGATAGCTTTAAAGAGTGATGTTACTGTTAATACTGGTAGTGATGGTACTACTACTAATCCTTATATTATTCAAGGAAGGATTGGTGCATAGTATGAATAAGAAAAATATAATAATAATGATTGCCTCAATTAGTGTATTATTAATAACCGTTATTGGAGGATCATATGCTTATCTTAGATTATCTTTAGTACAGGATTCTAATTATAATAATGTTATTAGTACATTGTCTTGTTTAGAAGTGTCAATAAGTGATGTATCCGCTCCCATAACAATTGAAGATGCACTTCCAACTGCTGACAATACTGGAATGGGATTAACTGGTTATACTTTTAGGTTAAAAAATAATTGTAATAATAGAGTAGAAGCTGAGATTAATTTAGAAAGTTTATCTGTATCTAATCAATTGTCTTTCAATTATGTAAATTATTCTATTAATGGAAGTGTGCCAGTTGCCTTAAATACTCGTTCAACAGTTTCACCTGCCACAATTTCTGGTGCTACAAGTAAAAATATTTTTAATACAACCATGGCAGCTCAGGAAGAAAGAGAATTTAATTTAAAACTTTGGATTTTAGAATCTTCAACTTTTGCTCAAGCAGGTAATAAGAATTTTCAAGGTAAAATTGTAGTTTATGCTAAAGCTATAAAAGATACTTGTTTAGAAAAACCAGCAGATATTGTAAATGCTTCTAATGGAACAATACTAAGTAAACTTAATAGTGATAGATACTGTTATAGAAATCCAATAACTACTCCAGGAAAACAACTTTCAACTGAAAAAGAAGATATTCTTGCATCTACTACTGATGATTATGGGACATCATATTATTTTAGAGGTAATGTTGGAAATAACTACGTTGTATTTGCTAATATGTGCTGGAGAATAGTGCGTATTACTGGAAATGATGGAAATAGTGGAGACTATAATAATGCAACCAAGTTAATTCTTCATAATTATAATCCAAATAATCTAGCAAATCCATGTAACCAAATTAGACGTACATATGCTATGGCAAGGCATACTGGAACTACTTATGAAATTGCTTTTAATACTGCAAGAAATTATAATGCTTATATTGGATATATGTATGGTACACCAAATGGTGGTTCATATGAAGCAGAACATGCAAATACAAAAGATAGTCAAATGCTTGCTAAACTTAAACTATGGTATGATGCTAAACTTAGAAGTTATGATGAATATTTAGCAGATACTGTTTGGTGTAATGATAAAAGACTTGGAGTATCTGGTAGAGGATATGGTAATACTTCAACTAGATATAGAGGATTTGACAGGGTTTATCCGTCAAGTGCTGTTACCAATGCTGCACCATCACTTGCGTGCGGTGAGTCAGCTGCTGATAATCATATAAGTAAATTTACTGCTCAGGAAACTACATATGGTAATGGAATGCTTAAGACTGTGACTAATGGACAACCAACTAAATATTATCCAATTGGTTTATTAACTATTGATGAAGCTGAATATGCTGGATATATATATAATTCAGTTGCAAATTACAATTATTTAATGGAAAACACTCATTCAGTTTGGCTTTTAATGACTCCGGCTAATGGTAGTTCAAATACTACAATTATGGATGTAAATGGCAATAAATTAACAACAGCATATTCTAATACTACATATGGCGTAAGGCCAATGATATCATTAAAATCAAATGTTGAGGTTACGGGAACTGGTACTTCTATTGATCCGTATGTGGTACAACCTCTTTCATAAAAGATAATTCGACACTTTAATTAGTGTCTTTTTTTTATAATTATTTTATGATTATATATATTGATTTATTAATTATTTTAAACTTTTTTATAGACTTAATTCTTTTAATGGGAACTAGCACTTTACTTAAAAGAAAGGCTTCTATTAAAAGAATCTGTTTGGGTGCTTTAGTAGGAAGTTTATCTTGTTTATTATTATTTTATATTAATAATAATTATGTTTTATTGTTATATAAATTAATTATTAGTATTTTAATGATTTTAATTGCCTTTAAGTATGAATCTTTTAAATACTTTAAAGATAATTTAGTTTGGCTTTATATTCTAAGTATTATTTTAGGTGGTGCAATATATCTTTTGAGTGATCAGATTACATTAAGTAATAAAGGTCTTGTGTTTGGTGGAAATGGTTTAAAAATCAATTTGTTTATGTTAATTATAATTAGTCCATTTATTATTTATAAATATGTTAAAGAAAGTAAGAACTATCAAATAACTTATTCTAATTATTATGACATAAGCATATATTATGATGAATATGTTTTAAGTGGGGTTGGTTTTTTAGATACAGGTAATAATTTAAGGGATCCATTTTTTAATCGGCCGATTATTTTGGTTGATAGAAATTTAATTCATGATAATATTAGTACTTTTTTAGTTCCATATTATACGCTTAATAAAAGCGATTTATTAGATGTTTTTAAACCTAAAAAAATTATAATTAATAATAAAACTATTAAAAATGTTTTAATTGGTTTAACAAATGTAAATATTGATGGTATTAAAATTATTTTAAATAAGGAGGCTATATGAAAAAAGTTTGGTTATGGATTTGTAAAGTTTTAAAAATAAATAGTAAGGTTTTATTTTTAGGAAGTACTGATGTTTTACCACCGCCACTTGAAAAGAATGAAGAATTAAGTTTAATAACAAAATCTAAGAATGGAGATATTGAAGCTCGTAACAGATTAGTTGAACATAATCTTAGACTTGTAGTGTTTTTAGCTAAAAAGTATGAAAGTACAGGTTATGATTTAGAAGATTTAGTAAGTATTGGTTCAATTGGTCTTATTAAAGGAATAGAAACATATAAAATAGATAAAAATATAAAACTTGCCACTTATGCTTCAAGATGTATTGCTAATGAAATTTTAATGTTTGTTCGAAAAAATAAAAAACGTAAGACTGAAGTTAGTTTGGAAGATTCTTTAACTTATGATGCTGAGGGTAATGAACTTCATTTAGAAGATATATTAGGTACAGATGAAAATATTATTTTTAAAGAGTATTCTTTTAAAGCAGATAAAGAATTATTAAAAAAAGAATTAGTTAAACTAAATGACCGTGAAAAACAAATCATGACTTTAAGATATGGCTTAGATAATACAGATGAGTATACGCAAAAAGAAGTTGCTGAAATGCTTGGTATAAGTCAGTCATATATTTCTAGAATAGAAAAAAAGATTATAAAGAAATTACAATTAGTAATGGATGGAAAATAGCATAATTCAAGAATTATTCTTGAATTTTTATTTATTTGAATAAAAAATTTTTCTTTTCCTCAATATATTTTTGAGGGATAAATATGGCTAAATATAAAGTGGAAATTCCAGGAATAGATACTAATTCTTTAAAAGTTATAAAGAATAGTGATATGGTTAAACTATTTAAAAAATATCAAAAAGGAGATAAGTTAGCTAAAGAAGAGATTATAAATGGAAATTTAAAATTAGTACTTAGTATTATTAATAAATATAATAATGGTAAACATGATATGAATGATTTATTTCAGATTGGTTGTGTTGGTTTAATAAAAGCAGTAGATAATTTTAGTTTAGAATATAATGTTCAATTTTCAACTTATGCTGTTCCTTTAATACTTGGTGAGGTTAAAAGATTTATAAGAGATTCCAGTGTAGTTAGAATATCTAGAAGTATCAGGGATAATGCATATAACATTTTAAAATTTAGAGATGAGTACGTCTACAAAAATGGAGTTGAACCATCTAATAAACAAATATGTGCTCATCTTAAAATAAGTGAATATGAGCTTGCATCTTCCTTAGAGAGTTTAGTAAGTCCGATGAGTATATATGATCCAATTTATAATGATGGAGGAGATCCAATATATTTAATTGATCAAATTGCTGATAAAAATAATGATGGAGCTGATGATGCTATAAATTTAAATAATGCTATTAGTAAAATTAGTGATAGAGAAGCAGGAGTATTGTATTCTAGGTATATTTATGGTAAAACTCAGATGGAAATAGCAAATGATTTAGGTGTTTCTCAAGCTCAGGTGTCTAGAATAGAAAAAAATGCAATAAAGAATCTTAAAAGACTTATGAAATAAGAAAAAAATCATATAATTAAATGGTGATATTAATGCTAATGAGTGATTTGCAACGTAAAGATATTATTAATATTATAACTGGTGAGAGAATTGGTAAAATAATTGATATTGAAGTTAATAATGAAGGAAACATCAATTATCTTATTGCTGGTGAAGTAAAAATGATGAAACGATTTAAAGATGGAGCCGAAACTAAAATTACATTTAAACAAATAAAAAAAATAGGTACTGATGTTATACTTGTTGAATTAATTTAATAATAGTATAATTTAAGTATGAAAAAGAAAATATTAATAGTAACTATTATATCTTTATTTGTTGATCAAATTACCAAATTTTTTAGTGATTTATATCTACCTTTATATGATTCAATGAAAGTTATAGATAAATTTTTTTATCTAACTAATTGTCATAATTTTGGAGCTGCTTTTAGTATTCTAAATTCAAAAAGATTATTACTTATTATAACTGGTATAATTGCACTATATATAGTTTATACGTTTATTAAAGATTTTAATGATAATAAAATAAATATTATTGCTTTTGGTTTTTTGTTTGGTGGGATAATGGGTAACTTAATTGATAGAGTATTTTTAGGTTATGTTAGAGATTTTTTAGATTTTAAAATATTTGGATATAATTATCCGGTATTTAATATGGCTGACTCATTTATTGTAATTGGAGCTGGTCTTATGATAATATCAGTTATTAAGGGAGATAAAAATGGAAGTAGTAGCAAGAGAAAGTAAAAGAATTGATAAATATTTAAGTGAATGTACTGATTATTCTAGAAGTATAATTCAAAAAATGATTGAAGAAGAGTTTATTAAAGTTAATGATAAAAATGTAAAAGCAAATTATATATTAAAGGAAAATGATGTAATAAATATTGATGAGTCATATGTAAAGCCTATTGACTTAAAAGCTGAAAATATTAAATTAAATATTATTTATGAAGATGATTATTTAATGGTAATTAATAAACCTTCTGGAATGGTTGTACATCCTGGTAATGGAAATATGGAACATACTTTGGTTAATGCTTTAATGGGATATACCAATATCTTAAGTAATGGTAAAGAGGAATTTAGACCAGGAATAGTTCATCGCATTGATAAAGATACGAGTGGCATAATTTTAGTAGCTAAAACAGATAAAGCTCATGAATTACTTTCAGATGGATTTAAAAATAAAACAATTAAAAGAGAGTACCTTGCATTATTAGTAGGAAGTGTTCCTACTGATACAGCTACTATAGATGCTCCAATTGGTAGAGATAAACTTGATCGCAAAAAAATGTGTGTTACTAAGGAAAATGCTAAAAATGCAGTAACTCATTTAACTGTTTTAAAAAGATATAAGGGGTATACTTTAGTTAAATTAAAGTTAGAAACGGGAAGAACTCATCAAATTAGAGTTCATATGAAATATATAGGTTATCCGGTTTATAATGATCCAGTTTATTTAGGTGGAAAATGTACTAGTTTTGGACAATTTTTACATTCTTATAGTGTAGATTTTACTCATCCTATAACTAAAGAACATTTATATTTTGAATGCGATTTGCCAGATGAATTTCAGGATTTTTTAGACAAATTGTCAGTTTAGTTTAATGTGCATATTATAATAAATAGAATTAGTGATATAAAGCTCCATATTAAATAGGGAATTAATAAATAAGAAGATGTCTTATTTATTTTTTTAGCCTCAAGGTATAAAAAAATACTAGTGATGGCAGTAGTGGTAGTAGCAATTAATGTAAGAAATAATGAATGAAAAATGGAAAAGAAAAGAGAAAAAGTTTGATTAAATAGATAGTTTATAATTAAAATGAAATAATAGTCATTATTAAGTTCATAATTTTTTATTAAAATATAAGTGCTACTTGAATTAAAAATATAAATAATAATCCATATAAATGAAATTAAGTAATTATTTGGGAAAAAAGATGGTACTTTTAGAGTTAGGTAGTAGCCTATATCAAAAGGAAAAAATGCACTACTTAAAAACCATAATAATAAAATGATTAAAAATGCAATTATTTTTCGGTAAAAGAATCTGGACATTATTCCTCCACTTTACTAAAATACTTATTTGTTATAAAATATATTATGAAAAAGCGAGGTAAAATATGAGTACGTTAGCAAATAAAAAAGACGAAATAATTATGCGATTAGTTCACTATTTTGTAACTGAGGAAAATTATCAACCAATTATTGTAAATGGTGTAAAAAATGAGATTTGGTTAGAAAACTTAGACGCTCCATATAAAGTTATAAGAATTAATTCAAATTATATTCATAATGATGATCAGTTTAAATTTGATAATTTTAAAATAAAAAATATTACTAAACAAATTAGAAAGAAAACTTTTTCTTTTAATTTAAAAACTTTAAATATTTTATTAGATTTAAATGAGGATGTTAAGGTAACTAATAATAAAAGTATAGATAACTTTAAAGTTGATTCTCTAAAAGATGTTAGAAAAGATGATGGTTTAGCTGGCTTATTTCCTAAACTAAAAACTATGACTTTATCTACTGGTGATGAATTTGAAACAATGATTAATCTAACAACGGATATTTCTGAAAAGAATTTAAAAGATAATGAAGAATATGAAAAAATATTTAAACCTAAAAAAATCATTGTTACTAATGCTTTAGTTGTTATTAATGTTATAATGTTCTTTGCTTCATTTATGTATCCTAAAATGTTTGAGTATTTAGTTTTAGATCCATCATTAGTAAAATATGGAGAGTATTATAGGTTATTTACAAGTATGTTCTTACATGGAAATATTATTCATTTAGCTTCTAATATGTATGCTTTATATATTTTAGGTAATCAAATTGAGAGCTTTCTTGGTAAATATAAGTTTTTAATTATATATTTCTTTAGTGGAATGACGGCTTCTTTACTTTCTTGTTTAGCATCATTTTCATCACTTGGCGCTAGTGGAGCGATCTTTGGCTTACTAGGTGCATTATTATATTTTGGATATAATTTTAGATTATATTTTGGTAATGTTATTTTAAGACAAATAATCCCTGTAGTTTTATTCAATCTTTTAATTGGATTTACTTTTAGTGGAATAAATAATTTGGCACATATTGGAGGACTTATTGGCGGATTATTTATTACAATGGGACTTGGTGTTAGTAGTAAAAATGAAAAACAAGGAAGAGTTAATGGATATATTGGTTCTGTTGTTTATGCTTTATTTTTGATGTATTTAGTATTTATAGCAAAATAAAAAGAACAAATCTTTGTTCTTTTTTTATATTTTACGATATAAGCCAATAGCTTTTCCTAGTATTTGACAATTAGGTAGTATTATAGGTGCCATGGTGTCATTTTCAGGTTGAAGGCGAATATATCCATCTTCTTTATAGAATCTTTTTAGAGTAACTTCATTTTCTTCAGTCATAGCAACAACTATTTCTCCATTACGAGCAATTTTTTGTTTTTGAACAATAATGATGTCACCATCTAAGATTCCAGCATTAATCATACTTTCTCCCGATACTTTTAAAGTAAAAATGGTTTCTCTAGCAGGAATTAAATTAGCTGGTAAGGTAAAGAATTCATTTGGATTTTCAATGGCTTCGATGGGACTACCTGCAGTAACTTTACCAAGTAGTGGAACTTTTACAAGTTCTTCATCTTTAGGCATAAATTCATTAATTCCATTAACTTCAATTGTTCTAAATTTAGATTTAGTTTTAGTAATAGCACCTTTTTTTTCTAATTCCTTTAAGTGAGTATGGACAGTAGCTGGACTTGATAAATTAAGTCCTGCACATATTTCTCTTACAGCAGGTGGATATCCATGTTTTACAATGTATTTTTTAACAAAATTTAAAACTTCTGTTTGTTTTGGTGTAAGTTTATCATTTTTTATATTCATATGATTCCTCCTAAAATAATATTAACATGCTAAGTGTAAAATGTCAAACAATTGTTTAAGTTTTTATTGACTACGAATAAATGTTCGTGCTATGATTTAAATGTAATTGGAAGGAGTGGTTATATGTTAATGAAAATTAGTAACTATAAGGGAGTGATTATTTTTTATTTGCTCCTTATACTTTTTATGGTTCTAATATCGAGTCATAATAAAAGTATTGATATGAATTTAAGAAGTACTAATATAATTGAAACGTATTAGTACTTTTTTTGTTTTCTAATTTGTGTTATAATTTCTTAACGTGTAGGGAAGTGATTGCTATGAATTTGCCAAATATGAAAGAAGCTCAAAAGAGAAATATAACACCAACTAAATATATCTATGAAGAAAGAATAAAGTCAGACATTTTTAAGGGAAGAAAATATTCTATTAAAACATATGGTTGTCAGATGAATGTTCATGATTCTGAAGAGATTAAAGCTTTACTTGAAAGTATGGGATATATAGAATGTGATGATTATGAAAAGTGTGATTTAGTTATTTTAAATACTTGTGCTATTAGAGAAAATGCTCATGATAAAGTTTTTGGTTTTTTAGGGCGTTTAAAACATTTAAAGAAAACTAATAAAAACTTAATAATTGGTCTTTGTGGCTGTATGGCTCAGGAGGAACATGTAATAAATGAAATTAGGGAAAAACATCCATATATAGATATTGTTTTCGGAACTCATAATTTAAATGAATTACCAAGCATTCTTAAAAATTATTATGGTAAACAAGATATTGAAGTTTATAGTAAAGAGGGAGATGTTTACGAATTTGGTAATCTTTATAAAAGGGATTCTAAATATAGTGCTTGGGTAAATATTATGTATGGTTGTGATAAGTTTTGTACGTATTGTATAGTTCCTTATACTAGAGGAAAGCAAAGAAGTAGAAAGTCTATAGATATTTTAAAAGAAGTTAAGGAACTTAAAGAAGAAGGATATAAAGAGATTACTTTACTTGGTCAAAATGTTAATGCTTATGGAAAAGATTTAGATGGAGAAATTGAATTTAGTGAGCTTTTAAAAAAAGTAAGTGATATTGGTATTGAAAGAATAAGGTTTGTCACTTCACATCCATGGGATTTTACTGATCAAATGATAGATGTTATAGCCTCTAGGGATAATATTATGCCTTATATCCATTTACCACTTCAAAGTGGATCAAGTAGAATTTTAAAATTAATGGGTAGACGTTATACTAAAGAAGAATATATGACTCTATATAATAAAATTAGAACAAAAGTAAAAGGTGCCAGTATTACTACAGACATTATTGTAGGTTTTCCTGGTGAAACTGAGGAAGATTTTAAAGATACTTTAGATGTTGTTGATGCATGTAAATATGATGGGGCATTTACTTTTATTTTTTCACCTAGAGAAAATACTCCAGCGTCTAAAATGGAAGATACTACTTCCCTAAGTGAAAAAGAGGATAGACTTCAAAGATTGAATGAAAAAATAAATAGTTATTCAAAATTAAGTAACGAAAAAATGCTTGGAACAGTTCAAAAAGTATTAGTTACTGGTATTTCTGAAAAAGATTCTAATAAGGTTTGTGGATACACTGAAAACATGAAATTAGTTAATGTTGAAGCACCAAAAGACGTAATTGGGTCTATTATAAATGTAAAAATACTAGAAGCTAAAAGTTTTAGTTTAGATGGAATTATTGAGGAATAATTCCTTTTATTTTTTTTAAATATTTGTTATAATTAATAGATAGAATGGAGGATAATATAATGAATTTAAAAGAACCAATAGTTTTAGGGCAACTAAAAAAAGAAAAATCTAGTAAGCCTATATTTGTTTTACTCGTTTTTGCGTTACTTATTGGCACTTGTTTTGGACTTCCTTCAATAAAAAAATATTTAGCAACTAATGAAAATGATTTAACTCGTTTTTATCATACTTATATTGGAAAATATTTTGATGATGATGTTGTAGTAGATAATTCTAAAAAAGAAGATAATGATAATAATAAAACTAGCTCGGATATTAAACTTATTGATGATAAAACTATTTTAGTTAAAGATAGTATAACAGTTAGTGATATAAAAATTAATAATAATACCATAACATATAGCGTAAGTGCATCTATAAATACATATTTAGATTTGGTTAAATATTATATTGAATTATATGATGAAAATACTTCTTTAATAGGTAGAGTTAAATTAACCGGACTTGCTAGTTCAAATAATATTACTAATACTCAAAATTTAGCGTTTAATGTTAATTCTTCTGTTTATGGTAAAGTGGTTCTATTAAATGATGATGATTATCCTGAAGTTACTATTGAAAGACTTGTGTGTAAATATAATGACAATATATATACATATAATTTTAGTGATAATAAGTTAAGGTCAATATATCATGAATATACTTTTACGAATTTAGATGATTTAAATGTTTATGTAGATTCATTAAATAATAGTAGGATAAAAAGTGCATTTATTAATAATTTTATAAATTCTTCTTCAGCTACTACAGAAATAGATAATGGTTATCGTTTTACTGCTTATTTAGATTTAAGTCACTTAAAGATAAGTGATTTAAAAGAATATATTGATTATAATTATTATAATTTAGATACATTATCTAAAACAGTAAAATATGAATTGGAGTCTAAAGGACTTGATTGTGCATGAATGTAGAAATTGATGATTTTAGTGGACCATTAGATTTGCTTTTACATTTAATAAAAGCTAATAAAATGGATATTTATAATATTAATATAGAAACAATCACTAAAGAATATATTAATTATATAAATAGTAATAAAGCCCTTACAATAGATGCTTGTAGTGAATATTTAGTAATGGCTTCAGAGCTTGTTCATTTAAAAAGTAAATTACTTTTAAACAACCAAAGCAAAGATGAAGATGAGGAAGAATATTCTATTAATTCAGAAGAAGAATTACAAAGAAGACTTTTAGAATATCAAAAGTATAAAGAGTTAACGGAGGATTTTAAACAGCTTGAGCTTAAAAGAAGTACTGTGTATACAAAAGTTAGTAGCAATTTACGTGATTATAGTGATGGAATAAGTTTAAATTCTGATGTTACTCTAAATGATTTACTTAATGCATTTGAGGACTTTTTAAAAAGAAAAAAAATGCATGAACCATTAAATACAAGAGTTACTAAAAAAGAACTTAGTGTTGAAGATAGAATAGTATCTATTCGTAAGATTGTTAAAACGAAAGGAAAGTTAAACTTTTTAGATTTATTTGAAGAAGTATCTAAGCCTTATGTTATTGTAACTTTTTTAAGCATTTTAAATATGACTAAAGATCGGGAAATTATTATTACTCAAGATAAGAATTTTGGGCAAATATATATAGAAGGATGTAATTAAGATGAAATATTTAGGGATTTTGGAAGGTTTACTATTCGTAGTTGGTGATGAGGGATTATCTTTAGAATCAATTTGCAAAATAATGGATATTACGGAAACAGAAGCAAAAGATATACTTACAAAATTAAAAGAAAAGTATGAGAGTGATGATTCTGGTCTTAGAGTAAGTTTTTTAGGTAATGCCTTTAAGTTAACAACTAAACCTGAACATAAAGAATATTATAAGAAATTGTTGGATGAACCTGAAAATACTTCTTTAGGTTCATCAGCTTTAGAGGTTTTAGCTATTATTGCTTATAATGGTCCGATTACAAGAGCTGAAATAGACGAAATAAGAGGGTTATCATCTACTTATACGATGAGAAAATTGCTTGCACAAGATTTAATTAAAGTTTCAGGTAAATCTGATCTACCAGGAAAACCTAATTTATATGTAACGACTAAATATTTTTTAGATTATTTTGGACTTGCTACTATAGATGATTTACCAAAGGTTGAAAATTTAGAAGAATCAGAAGATAATGATTTATACAATACTATTTATAAAGAAAATGAGTAGATTTATATTAAAAATATGATATAATCTATTTATGCCCATGTGGTGGAATTGGTAGACGCGTTGGACTCAAAATCCAATGATAGCAATATCGTGAGGGTCCGAGTCCCTCCATGGGCACCAGAGACGGATCTGTTCGAACTATTCGAGCATTAAATAATGAGAACTTGTAAGAAGTTCTTTTTATTATGATATATCAATGAAACATGCATACAAAAAAAGAGGAACGTTCAATATCGCAAGTGGTCGCTTCAATATAAATTGTGTTGACACTCTATCAGTGCTGAAGAGTGTCTATTTTTTTATTACTAATACCAATTAGGTAAGAAGTGATAAAATGATGCAGATGTATCTATTTCAGAGTAACATACTTCTGTATTGGTTTTACTAATAGGTGTGTGCAATGGGAATAATCCCTTTAGAAATCCTAAAACATAATTAAGGAGGAACTTATTTTTCAAATAATAATTAATTGTAATCGATTCTATATTTTTAAAATTCTTATGAGTTAGCAATTAATCAATGTTTTATGTTATAATTATAGTTGAAAGAAAACTTTATTTGAGGTTGATTATATGCAATTACTATATGCTACTAAAAACAATTCAAAAATTTACAATATGAAAAGGCGTTTAAAAGGGATGCCTATTGAATTATTAACACCTAATGATATCAATGTAAAAATAGAAGTTACTGAAGATGGTAAAACACCTAGTGAAAATGCTCTGAAAAAGGCTAAAGCATATTACGAAAAAACAAATATAGCCACTATTGCTGCTGATTCAGGTCTATATATTTCAGGTTTACCTAAAAATAAGCAACCTGGGTTATATGTTAGAAGAGTTAATGGTAAAGAATTAACAGACGATGAAATGATAGATTATTATTCTAATCTAATGAAAACAATAGGAGGTTCTGGAGATGCATATTATATAACAGGACTAGCATTAGTAACTGAACATGGTTCTTTTACAATAGATATCGAAGAAGACCATTTTATACTAACTGAAAAGAGAGATGCAAAGCATAATCATAGAGGTAACCCATTAGATGTTATTACAATAGATCCTGTTTGTAAAAATTATTATTCTGAAATGACTGATGAAGATTTTAAAAATATGGGATATAAATTTGAAAAAGAATGTTTAGATTTTATACAAAAAAACTTTATTGATTATGAATATAATGCTATAATTCCTCAAAAATAGTTATTAATTATTTGACTAGAATATAGAAATGTATTTGATAATTATAGTTTTTATGGTACCCATTACAAATGATAAGTAATTTTATATCATTCACACTTGTGAAAAGTCTAGATATCTACAACACTCGCACTATTAATATTAGGCAATATTGCCTTTTTTGGGGTTATTTTGTAAAATATCTGAAGTGGTGATTTTTATGAAAAGAAAAAAATACTATAAAAAAATATTTGAATATTTTAAAGATAAAAAGATATTAATTATTAAATATATTATATTAGCATTATTAATCTCTGGCATTAGTTTTTTTAATCCTTATATTAATTCAAGAATTATTGTTTATATAACTAATTTTAGTATTTCAAAATTACTTCTTTATTCATTTTTAACTATAATTCTTGGAAGTATGGTATCTTTACTTAGAAATTCATCATATCATGTTGGAACTAGAATTAGAAATTCAGTTAGTTTAAGAATAAAAGAGGAAGCTTCAAAAGAATTATTTAATATTGAGGTTAAAAACTTCGATAAAGAAGGAACATCTTATTTTACTTCGATAATAAATTCTGAACCAGAAACTATTGCTGGTATTTTTGATAGTTTACAATATTCTATAACTGGTTTTTTTACAAATATTGGAGTATTTATATATATTTTTATTATTAGTTGGCAAATAGGTATTTTATTTACTTTTTTGATGATAATAAATGCTATTTTATCCAAGAAAAGAATGACTGAATGGAAAAAAATTAATTCTTTTTTGAAAGATTTAGATAGTAAATATTCAAGTAATTTTTCAGAGCTTGTCAGAGGTATAAGAGATATTAAAGTTTTAAATTTAAAGAAAAATTTACTTAAGAAAACAATTTATGAGCAAGAAAATTATAAAAAAGAGTCATATGAATTTGATAAGAAGCAAGATAGAAGAAGTTTGTATTTTAGCATTGTAGATTATGTATCTGACTTTTTAATTATTTTATTAGGTGTTTTTCTTGTATGGACGGGTAAATTAACTAGCGAAAATTTACTTATAATATATATGTATCGATATCAAGCTTCTGATGTTTTTAGAAATGCTATTAATATATATGAACAAATAACTAGATTTAATTTTTCAATTGATAGGTTATATGGTTTAATTGATGGAGAAAAATATTCTAAAGAAAAATTTGGAAAAAAATCGGTTAAATTAAGTGGTAATATTTTAGTTAAAAATCTTTTCTTTAGTTATGGTGAAAATGAAGTTTTAAAAGATGTAAGTTTTGAAATAAAGGCGAATACAACAGTTGGTTTTGTTGGTAAAAGTGGTCAAGGAAAAACAACTATTTTTAATGTACTTTCTAAATTATATACTGTGGATGATAATATGATTTTTTATGATGGAATAGATATTAATGAATTAAGTGAAAAGTCTCTTCGAGATAGTATTTCTGAAATAACTCAAAACCCTTATATTTTTAATATGAGTATTAAGGATAATTTAAGGATTGTTAATTCTAATTTAACTGAGAAAGAAATGATTAAAGTTTGTAAAATGTGTGAACTCCACAATTTTATTATGACTTTACCACAACAATATGATACTTTAATTGGAGAAAATGGTATTACATTATCGGGAGGTCAAAGGCAAAGACTAGCTATAGCTAGAAGTATTGTTAAGAAAAGTAATATAATATTATTTGATGAGGCAACATCTTCATTAGATAATGAAACTCAAAACTATATTCAAGATTCAATAAATAAGCTTTCTAATAAATATACAATTTTAATTATAGCTCATAGATTATCAACGGTTAGGGATTGTGATAAAATTTTCTTTATTGATAATGGTAAAATTATTGCTAGTGGAACACATGATGAATTAGTAAATAGTTGTGCAAAATATAGAAATTTATATAAAAAAGAATTGAAATAAAGTATAAAAATAAGTATATTTTCTCATTATATTAATGGAGGATAATATGAAAGAAAATATAAATGCTTTAGATGAAATTCATAAAGGAGCCTGTATGGGACAAGATGCTTTATCTTTTGTTTTAGATAAAGTTGAAGACGAAAAATTTAAAGAAGTTTTACAAAAACATTTTGATAATTATGATGATATATCAAAAGAAATTGAAGAAATGTATCCTAAATATGATGATGGAAATCCTCATGATACATCAGCTATGAATAAAGCAATGACTTGGTCGGGAATTGAAATGAAAACTATGAGTGATCACTCAAACTCAAAATTAGCCGAATTGTTATTACAAGGAGTTAATATGGGAATAATTGAAGGAAGAAGAATTTTAAATAAAAAAGAAATAAATGAGGAAGTTGAGTCTGTTGTTTCTAAGTATGTAAACATGCAAGAGGGAATGTGTGAAACATTAAAAAGTTATCTATAGCATAACTTTTTTTTAGTATCATATATTTATAAGGGTGAGTTAATTTGAAAATAAATATTAAAAAATTGGTAATTAGTATATTAATTCCATTAGGATTAGGTTTTATAGTGGGGCTGTTATCTGGTAGTAGCGATGGATACAAAGATATTATACAGCCATCTTTTGCACCACCAGGATGGTTATTTCCGGTTGTATGGAGTATTCTATATATTTTAATGGGAATATCTGATTACTTAATAAAAGATAATTTGAATACCAATAGTTCGCTAAAAATTTATAAAATTCAGTTAGTGGTCAATTTAGTATGGAGTTTTATCTTCTTTAAGTTTAAATTATTCTTACTATCTTTTTTATGGATAATATTATTAATCTTTTTAGTAGTTAATATGATTAAAAAATATATATCTATTAATAAAACAAGTGCTTATTTACAAATACCTTATTTGCTATGGATTATATTTGCAGCAATTTTAAATTTTAGTATATATTTATTAAATTAGACATATTTTGTCTTTTTTTTTATATATTTTAGAAGGTGGTTATATGAATCAAACTTATACTGTTAAAGCTGGAGATACTTTATATGGAATAAGTAATCAGTTTGGAGTTTCTGTTGTTGAATTAGCTAATTTGAATAATGTAGACGCAAATTCTTTAAGAATTGGGACAGTATTAATTATTCCATCAAATCAGGGAACTAATCCCGATAATATGTTTCTATATACAGTTAAAAAGGGGGATACTTTATATTCTATTGCTACAAGATATAATACAACTGTTCAAAAAATAATAAGTTTAAATAATTTAAAAAATAGTAGTTTATCAATTAATCAGGTGTTAAAAATACCAGAAACATATAGTAATATTTCAGATGAAGTATTACCAGAATTTATAAATTATGTGGTTAAAAAAGGCGATAATTTGTATTCAATTGCTAGAAATAATAATCTTACAGTCGATACAATAATTAAAGATAATAATTTATCTACAAATGTATTAATGATTGGTCAAATAATAAAATTAAGACTTACAAGTAATATAGGTGCAACTATTGAAGAATGTTTTGGAGATGATTACATACCTAAAGACGAGATAAAATATACTAATTATACGGTTAAAAAAGGCGATTCACTTTATAAAATTGCTAATAATTATAATACTAGTGTCAGTGCTATTGTTAATTTAAATAATTTAAAAAGTAATAATTTATCAATTGGTCAAGTATTAAAAATTCCTGTGATGTCAAATGAGAATGTTTATACAGTAAAGTCTGGAGATAGTTTATATTCGATAGCTAGAAAATTTAATACGACTGTTGATAACATTAAAAGAAAGAATAATTTAAAATCTAATCTTTTATCGATTGGACAAAAAATAATAATATAAAGGGGTAATTTATGAATATTTATACTATTAACGATGATGAATTTACATCTTCTTTAGAATTTCAAAATTTTTTAAAGGAGAATCCTACAAGTGGAAATCTGAGAATAAGAGCTTATTCAGCTAGTGAAGCTATTCCTATAAAAGGATTAAAGATTGAAGTTTCAACATTAATCGGAGATGATAAAGTTATTTTTTTTGAGGGTGAAACGGATAGTTCAGGATTAATTGATAGGATTAGTCTGCCAGCGCCTCTGTTAAATACTGATAATATGATTAAACCTACTTCAACAGTTTATGATATTTATGCTAATTATCCACCTAATAATGTATCTGCTATTTATAAAGTTAATATGTACGAGGATATTTGTGTAGTTCAAAATATTAATATAGCTCCACTTATTCAAATTATGGAGGTTAGTGATGGCCGTTAGGTATCCAGTTGTGCCTAATAATATTACGGTTCATTTAGGTGCACCTAATACTGCTGGTAGAAATATTACTGTGCCTTTTACAGATTATATTGCTAATGTTGCCTCATCAGAACTTTATCCAACTTGGCCAAGAAATGCTTTAATCGCGAATATTTATGCAATAATTTCTTTTACTTTAAATAGAGTATATAATGAATGGTATCGCTCAAAGGGATATAATTTTGATATTACATCATCTCCAATATATGATCAAACTTATA
>CACXEC010000046.1 GCA_902766545.1 uncultured Erysipelotrichaceae bacterium
AAAAAGATCCTGTTGAAGCACTTAGAACAGAATAGAAGAGAGAAATCTCTTTTTTATTTTTTTTACGTTAAATTGGCACTTATTTTTGCATAATAAAGAAAATTATTATATAATTAAAATAGTGAGGTAATATATATGGCTAAGAGAAAAAAAAGAAAATCAACAACTTCTACGGTTAAGTTTTCATCTGAATTAACTGGTTTAATATTTTTACTTATTGGAGTAATTGGTATCGGTTCTTTTGGACCGGTGGGTCATATTATTAAATCTTTTGCTATTTTCTTAATGGGAACTTGGTGGGCTATATTCATTATTTTATTAATGATTCTAGGTTTATTTATGATAATTAAGAAAGATTTACCTAAGTTTTTTAATGGTAGATTAATTGGTTTGTATTTACTTTTAATTGCGCTTTTATCTTTTAGTCATATTGATTATATATCTAATGGGGAAGTTATTAAAAGTAGTAGTGTATTTCAAAATACGATAGATAATTTTATGAATACGATTAATGATAGTAATTTTGTTAATTTAAGTCAAACTGGTGGAGGTATTATTGGAGCTGTATTTGCTTTTGCTTTTGCTAATTTGTTTGATATTAAGGGAACATATATTATTTTATCGGTTATTGGTGTTTTTGGCCTTATTATGGCTTTAAATATTTCAATTGCTGACATATTTATAAAAATTATTCATGGATTTAAGAGTATTGGTAGTGGATTTAAAGATAGTAAAGTCTTTACTGTGTCTGAAGTAGATGAAGATGATGAGGATAAAGAAAACTTTATTGAAAAAGTAGAAAAGGAAGAAGAAAAGAAAATTATAATTACTTCTAGTGAGGATTTAAAACAATATCACAGTGAGGAAAAAACTGAAGAAGCTAAACCGGTAGAAATATCTAATAGTGTTAATGGAGAATATAATCTTCCTAGTATTGATATTTTAAATCCAATTAAGAAAAGTACTAAGGGTAATACTACTGAGTTTTTAAATACTACTAGAATAGCTTTAGAAAGAGTTTTAAATGATTTTCAAATTAGTGGTAGAGTAGTTGAAATTCATGAAGGACCTTCTGTTACACAATTTGAAGTTGAAATTAAAGCTGGTACTAAGGTTAGTAGAATAACTAGTATTGATAAAGAAATTGCTTTGGCATTAGCTGCTAAAGATGTCCGTATTCAAGCTCCTATTCCTGGTAAAAGTACTGTTGGAGTAGAAATTCCTAATAAGGTAATTGCAGCTGTACCAATTAGAGAAGTTTTAGCTAATCCTCCTAAAGATATGGCTTCAGCTAAAATTATGGTAGCTTTAGGTAAAGATATTATGGGTAGAACACAGTGCGCGGATATTTCTAAAATGCCTCACTTATTAGTTGCTGGTTCAACTGGTAGTGGTAAATCTGTATGTATTAATTCTTTTATTTGTTCAATCTTGATGTATAAAAAGCCTGATGAAGTAAAGCTTGTATTAGTCGACCCTAAAAAGGTAGAACTTTCAAATTACAATGGGGTACCTCATTTGTTATGGCCAGTAGTTACTGATCCTAAAAGGGCAAATGTAGCACTTCAGAAGATTGTTGCAGAGATGGAACGAAGATATGATGTGTTTGCTGAGAATAATGTTAAAAACATTTCATCATATAATGAAATGATTGAAAAAGATAATAAAAGAAATGATACGGATATAGCTAAGATGCCATATATTGTTGTTATTATTGATGAACTTGCAGATTTAATGCTTGTAGCAGCTAAAGAGGTAGAAGATTCTATTATGCGTATTACGCAAATGGCTAGAGCGGCAGGTATTCACTTAATCGTTGCAACTCAAAGACCATCTACTGATGTTATTACTGGAGTTGTTAAAGCTAATATTCCATCAAGAATTAGTTTTGCAGTAGCTTCTCAAATTGATTCAAGAACAATTTTAGATATGAAGGGTGCTGAAAAATTACTTGGCCGAGGAGATATGCTATATTTACCAATGGGATCAAATACACCAGTTAGAATTCAAGGAAACTTTATTAGTGATGAAGAAATTGAAAGATTAATTAATTATGTATCTAAAGAGCAAGCTGCTAAATATGATAATAGTTTAAGTGAGATTCCAGATAGTCATATGGCTGGAGAGAATTCTCCTAAAGAAGAGTATGATGATCCACTTTATAATGAAATAGTTGATTTTGCAATATCAACTGGTAAGATAAGTGCATCACTTTTACAAAGAAGATTTAGATTAGGTTATAATAGGGCTGCAAGAATTGTTGATTTACTTGAAGAAAGAGGTATTATAGGTCCTGCAAATGGGTCTAAGCCAAGGGAAGTCCTTGTTAAATTAGAAGGAAGTAGTGAAGAATAGTCTGTTTATCAGGCTTTTCTTTTGGACTTTTTTGTAGTAAAATTGTTTTTGGTGATGAGTTATGCTTAAAATTAGTAATTTAAGTGTTCAAATAGATAAAAAGAAAGTCTTAAATGGATTTAATTTAAATATTTCTTTAGGTGAGGTACATGCCATAATGGGACCTAATGGGATTGGTAAAAGTACTATTTGTAAGGTTATTATGGGAGATTCTAACTATATTGTAAGTAGTGGTACTATTATTTATAATGGCGAAGATTTACTTAAAATGGATGTTACGACAAGGGCAAAAAAAGGAATATTTTTATTAAATCAAACCCCAATTGAAATACCTGGTGTAAGTAATGCTGAAATGCTTAGAATGGCTTTATCTGAAAAAGAAGGAAAATTAGTTTCAATTTTTGATTTTAATAAAAAAATGGAAGAAACATGTCAAAAATTAAATCTTCCCAAAAGTTTTATACATAGAGGAATAAATGAAGGTATGAGTGGAGGAGAAAGAAAGAAAAATGAACTTCTTCATATGTGGATGTTAGAGCCAAAGTTTATTATTTTAGATGAAGTAGATAGTGGGCTTGATGTTGATAGTTTGAAAATAGTATGTGATAATATTAATGAATATCGAAAAACACATAAGTGTTCTATATTATTAGTTTCTCATCATGCTAATATTTTAAAAATGCTTGATGTAAGTGATGTTCATATTATGGCAAATGGAAAAATAGTTAAAAGTGGAGACTTATCTTTAGCCTTAGAAATAGAAAATAATGGTTATAGTGCTTATTCTAAGGCAAATGAAGTAAGTGAAGTTTTGATAAATGAATAAGATAAATATAGATAATATTATGTATACTGATGAAATAATATTATTGGAAAATAAGAGTATAAGAAAAATAAAAGTATCTGGTAAATGCCAAATTGATATAATTAATTCTAAAGTTAATGAATTAATTATTGAAGCTGATGATAATTCTTCTTTGCTAATAAATTATTTTAATATAATAAATAAGCAGTATAGTAAAATTGATATTAAAGTTAAAAATAAATCTAGTGTAATTTTTAATCATTCATTTAAAGTGTTAGATAAATATAATTTAGATATTAAAACAGATTTCTTGGGTAAAGAGTCTAGTATAACTGTTAATTTATCGGGATTAAATGATGGCGCTAAGACAATAGTTGATGTAAAAGGTTATGTTAAAAAGAATAAGAATAATAATGTTTTAGATGAGAATATGCGATTTATTAATATTAATAATGGAACGGTTATGAGTAATCCTAATATGTATATTGATACTTCTTTAGTCATTGCTAATCATAATACTGCGATTGGCGGAGTTTCATCAAATGAATTATTCTATTTAATGAGTAAAGGATTATCTAAAGAAGAGTCAGTTAAATTGATTTGTAATGGTTTTTTAATTAATAAAATATTAAGTGATGAATTAAGAATAAAAGTTAAAGAAGTTTTAAATTAGGAGGTGATTATATGCATAGAGAAGATTTTCCTATGATGGGACATGATTTAATATATTTTGATAATGGGGCAACTACTTTTAAGCCTAAATCAGTAATAGACGCAATAAATGATTATTATAATAATTATAGTGCCAATGCTCATAGAGGAGATTATTCAATTAGTTATAAAGTAGATGTTGAATATGAAAATGCTAGAATAAAGGTAGCAAAGTTTATTAATGCTGATCCAGAGTGTGTTGTTTTCACTTCTGGTGCTACTGAGGGATTAAATATTATTGCAAGTGGCTTTTTTGATAATTTATTAGAGCCAGGTGATGAAATTATTATTTCTAATGCTGAACATGCTAGTAATGTTCTTCCTTGGTTTAGACTTGCTAATAAGCATAATGCAGTTATTAAATATGTTCCTCTTGATACTAATTTACATATTACTTTAGAAAATTTAAAAAGTGTTGTTACATCTAAAACTAAAGTAATAGCTCTAGCTGAAATTACAAATGTTGTTGGGGATGTAAGACCTATAAAAGAAATATGTGAGTTTGCTCATCAAAATAATATATTTATAGTTTGTGACGGAGCTCAAAGTGTACCTCATAAAAAAACAGATGTTAAAGATTTGGATGTTGATTTCTTAGTCTTTTCAGCACATAAAATGTGTGGACCAACTGGTGTTGGTGTTTTATATGGCAAAAAAGAACTTTTAGAGGAAGTTGAACCACTTTGCTTAGGCGGCGGAATGAATGAATCTTTTGATTCTGAAAAAGAAATATATTTAAAGGATCTTCCTCAAAGATTAGAAGCAGGTACCCCTAATATTGCTGGTGTTATTGGTTTTGGTGCCGCAATAGATTATTTAAGTAATATTGGTATGTTAAATATTAGTATTTATGAACAAAAGTTAAAAAAATACTTAATAAATAAATTAAAAGAAATACCATATATTCAAATTGTTAATGAAGAGGCTGATAGTGGAATAGTAGCATTTAATGTGGATGGAATATTTAGTCAAGATGTTGCTTACTATTTAAATAAATATAATATTTGTGTAAGAGCTGGTAATCATTGTGCTAAAATACTTAAGAATTCAATAGGAGTAAAAAATACGGTAAGAGTTAGTTTATACTTTTATAATACAAAGGAAGAAGTAGATGATTTAGTAGAGCTTTTATCGAATAAAGATAAAATTATGAAGGAAATGATATAATGGATGCTGAACTTAGAAGAGAAATTATTTTAGATAATTATATTAATCCTTTTCATAAAGAAACTAAAAATGAGGGATATAAAAGTGCTAATGCCAATAATGTTTCTTGTATAGACAATATTAATATTTA
>CACXEC010000047.1 GCA_902766545.1 uncultured Erysipelotrichaceae bacterium
AGTTGGAACAGATGGCTCTAGCAGCAAGTGTTATTCAATCCCAAACATAAATCTATACGTTATGAAACAAGATCCAGAATCAGTAAACTCAGCAAGTAAAAAAATAAAAGAGTTTTTAAATCAAGAATAAAAACATAGAAAGAAGTGAAAGCATGCTAAACAAGATTAGAGGAATAAATTTATTGCTAGTGTTAGTAGATACCATGCTAATTGCTATATCTTATATTTTATCATTACTTATCCTAGGTTTTAATGACTTTGATATAAATATTATAAGCAATATTTTAGTAGCAATATTTGTCTTCCAAGTATTCTTAAACTTATTCAATATGTATCAAAATTTAATATATTATGAAATAGGTAAAGATTATCTAAAATATATTATTTGTTCATTTTTATCAATGTGTGTATTAACATTATTTGGTAAAGTCTTTGTTATTAAATATTTAGAATATTTAAGAATAAATGCCTTTTTTGCTGTTTTTGCAGCTGGATTATTAATTTCTTATAGAATAATAATAAGAGAAATTAATTTTATGAAAAAAGGTGAAATTGATTCACCTAAAAACAGTGAAGCATCTAATAGATTATTAATAATTGGTGCTGGTTTAGGTGGCCGTGAAATGATTATCACCATAAAGAATTTCACCAAAAACAAATATAGTATTGTAGGTTTAGTAGACGATGATAGATCTAAATATAAAAAGAAAATACTTGGAGTAGAAGTATTAGGCAATAGATATGATATTCCAAGAATTGTTGAAGAATATGACGTAGATTGTATATTTTTAGCTATCAGTAGAATAGATGCAATTAATCGTAGAAAAATACTAGAATTATGTGGAGAAACAAAAGCCAAAATAAAAGTATGGCCAACAACTGAAGAATTAATTGAAAAACAAGGACCAATCAATAGTTTAAGAGATGTTGAAATTGAAGACTTACTAGGAAGAGATCCAATTGAATTAGAAAATCATAATATTGCTAATTTAATTAAAAATAAAGTAGTCTTAATTACAGGTGGCGGTGGATCGATTGGTTCTGAAATATGTAGACAAATTATTAAATTTAATCCCAAAACTCTAATAATATTAGATATCTATGAAAATAATTTATATGATATTGAAATGGAACTAAGAGGAGAGTATCCGAATAAAAAAATAGAAACAGTCGTAGCAAGCGTAAGAGATGCTGCCAGAATGGAAGACGTATTTAAAAAATATAGACCTAATATAGTCTTACATGCTGCTGCTCACAAGCATGTTCCATTAATGGAAAATAGTCCACTTGAAGCCATTCACAATAATATCTTTGGTACCTATAATGTAGTTAACCTTGCAGATAAATATAAAGTAGATAGATTCGTATTAATATCTACAGATAAAGCAGTAAATCCAACAAATATTATGGGAGCTACTAAAAGATTTTGTGAATTAATAATTCAAACCAAAAGCAAAAAAAGTCACACAAGATATTGCGCTGTTAGATTTGGAAATGTTCTAGGAAGTAATGGCTCAGTTATTCCATTATTCAAAAAACAAATTGCCAAAGGTGGCCCAGTAACTGTTACTGATAAGAATATTACTAGATTCTTTATGACTATACCTGAAGCAGTAAGTTTAATATTACAAGCAGTTACTTATGCTCAAGGAGGAGAAATATTTGTTCTCGATATGGGCGAACCAGTAAAAATATATGATTTAGCTGAGACATTAATAAAATTAACAGGATTTGTTCCTAACGTTGATATACCAATAAAAATAACCGGATTAAGACCAGGAGAAAAACTATATGAAGAATTATTGATGGCTGAAGAAGGATTAACATCAACAAAGCATAATAAAATATTTATATCAAAACCAACTGAAATATCACCTGAAGAAATAAATAATGCCCTAGAAGAGTTATCAGATATCAAATATAATAAAAATTATTCAATAAGAAAAGTAAAAGAAACTATGAAAAGAGCTGTATCAACATATCATGAAGTTAATTTGGAGGAAAAAAATGACAAAAATAAATAATATTCCTTTTTCACCACCAGATATTGGTAAAAAAGAAATAGATGAAGTAATTGATGCCTTAAAAAGTGGATGGATTACAACAGGGCCTAAAACAAAACAATTTGAAGCTGAAATATCTAAACTTTGTGGTACTAACAAAAGTGTATGCTTAAATTCTGCAACTGCATCATTAGAGTTAATTTTAAGAATAATAGGAATTGGACCAGGTGATGAAGTAATCGTCCCAGCATATACTTACACTGCATCAGCAAGTCCAGTTTATCACGTTGGAGCAAAAATAGTTCTTTGTGACATTCAAAAAGATAATTTTGAAATGGATTATACCAAATTAGAAAAACTAATTAATAAAAAAACAAAAGCCATTATTTGTGTTGATTTAGCAGGCATTATCTGTAATTATGATAAAGTATACGAAATAGTAAATAATAAAAAGAAATTATTTAAAGCAAATAATGATCTTCAAAAGAAATTTAATAGAATAATCGTAATCGCAGACTGTGCTCATGGAATAGGTGCAGTAAGAAATAATCTTCATTCTGGAAATATTGCTGACTTTACATCATTTTCATTTCATGCAGTTAAGAATTTAACAACTGCCGAAGGTGGTGCAGCAACTTGGAAGAATCATAGATTTATTGATGATGAAAAACTATATAAAGAATTTCAATTACTATCCCTTCATGGCCAAAGTAAAGATGCATTTAGTAAAATGGGCTTAGGTAATTGGGAATATGATATCATTGGCTTAAACTATAAATGTAATATGACTGATATTATGGCTGCCATTGGTTTAGCACAAATGGAAAGATATCCTAAACTAATAAAAAGACGCCATGAAATAATAGATAAATATAATAAAGCCTTTAAAGATTTACCGGTAACAGTGTTAAATCATAAAGATAAAGCTCATACATCTTCAGGACATTTATATATCGTAAGAATAAATGATATCAATGAAGAAAAACGTAATCAAATAATTACAAAAATGGCTGAACTTGGAGTGGCTACAAATGTTCATTATAAACCACTTCCTATGTTTACAGCATATAAAAAACTAGGATTTGATATTAAGGATTATCCAAATGCCTAT
>CACXEC010000048.1 GCA_902766545.1 uncultured Erysipelotrichaceae bacterium
TCTTGTAATGTACGATAAGCTTCATTTACTTTTCCAACTAAAAATTCTCTTTGTGACTGATTTAAATTAGCACTTTCTAACATCTCTTTTCCAATGCTAACAACTGCTTCTAAATCACCTTTTTCCTCTGCTGATAATAATGCCTCTAACGGCATATAAGCAGAATTAACACTTTCAAGTTCATCTAAGTTTAATTCATCATCCATAGTATAAACCTCCTTATCTTATATTTAGTATACTATATTTTTAAGCTTATCATATATTTTTACCATTGCATAAGTGTCTAGTTTACAATATGCAAGTAAATTTTTTCTAAGTTCTGTTTGTTCTTCCTTAGATAAAGATCCCATATTAGCATAACTATTCATTGCTTCACTACCATTGTGAACCATATCTAAATTATGATAATTAAGTGTTGGATCATCAGGAAATAAAGCTGGTAAAACATATTTAATAGAGTATGATCCATGCATATCTTTAGAATAGTAATCCATATTCTTAAAAGGAATCATTAAATCTCTAATATGATCATAAATATTCATTAAATGAATCTTCAAATCTGGATAAAGATTAGCTAAATTTTTAATAACTGTTTTCTCAAAAGACATATTATATGCTAAAGTGCATACATCTTTAGGAATATCTTTAACTAACTGTTCTGCTAAACGTCTTCTGGGATCAATATCAGCTTCTGCTAAAAACTCTTTATGCTTAAGTTCGTTATTTTCATCATAGTAATGAAGTGAATATTGAAATGGAATTTGTTCATATGGTCTTATTCCATCATACATTGGAATAGGTTCCTGAAATGTTTCAAAGTCTAAAAAATATAAAGGAGTAGATAATGTATTTAGAAAATCTTTAATTCTTTCTTTATCAATTAAATCATCTTCATTATAAAGTTCCATTTTAATTTGAGTTTTATACTTTTCATCGATCTTAGATTTTAATAAATCATCATATGTAATAACATTATCATTATATAGTTTAAACTTAGTACTATTTCTCATCCCTCTAAGATTAAAAATATTATTTTCAGGTAAATGTCCCGTACAGTATTTGAAATATGGACATGCATAAGGTTGCATACAATGAATACCTAACGGTTCATCTTTTTCAACATTTGTATTTAAATAATTTCTTATTTCTATAATTTTATTTTTAACTTCTATTTGTTTATCTAAAACTTCTTTTGTAACATCTTCTATTATGAATAACTTATTTAAATCTAATTTGCCATGACGAATATAATTACTATTAATGTGGACAATTGATGCTTTTTCAACATTATATCCCAAATTCAATAATATATACACTTGATAAGATATATCATGGATATATATATCTTTTACTTCTGTACTACTCTTTACTTCATATATTTCAAAAGAATTACCATCTTTTTTTAAAATGTCTACACTACAAAAATTATTATCATAAACAAAAGAAGCTTCTGTTATAATAATTTTATTTATATTTAATAACTTTTCAGTATCTTTAATCATTTCATTTAAATTATCACTAAAATTTATATCAATATGAAACCCAAATAAGTCTTTTGCATATTCACCTACTAAAGTACCGTTATCTAAAACTGAAGAATTGCTATTCTCTTCTCTTTCTTCAGGTAAATACTTATCTAGCCATAAAATCTTATTACACTGAACCCCTAAAGTATATTTTGACTTAGATAAATTCATTTTATAATTCTCCTAAGGTTACTGGTAATCCCTCTTTAGCTTTATCTTCTTCGTCTTTTGAAGTTTTTATAATAAAATTTTCTATCTCTTTCATATAATCATCTTTAACAAATTTAACATCATTTACATATTTTTTAATATTACCAGGTAAATTATTATCTAATGATAAAAACAATTTAGGTTTATCTACCTTTTGAAGCCATTTAAGCTCTAAAATAAGTCCTAAAGAAGGTTTACCTATAAGTGTAACAATTATAACATCAGCTTTCTCAATTAAGTCTTTACGGTACTTTTCCTTATATTCACTACTCATTGGTAGAATTATATTATGACTTAAACAAACATTATTCGATAAAATTTTTTTATAAATCAAATTATTGTAATCAATTTTAGAACTATGAATAAAATATATATTTAGTCTCTTCATAATATCACCATTAAAATAATATCATAATTTATAATTATTTGCTATAATACGTTTGAGGTGAAGCATGGAAATAATCGGAATTATTTGTGAATATAATCCCTTTCATAATGGACACAAATATCATATAAATAAAATAAAAGAAATGTACCCAGAATCTTTAATTATTTTAGTACTTAATGGATACTTCCTAGAGCGTGGCGAAGTAAGCATATTAACCAAAGAAGATAAAACTAAAATTGCTCTTGAAAATAGCATTGATTTAGTCGTAGAACTTCCCTTTGTCTTTGGATCAGAATCAGCAGATACTTTTGCCGATATCTCTATTCAAATACTAAATACTCTTGGATGCACTCATTTAATTTTTGGAAGTGAATCTAATGATATTAAGCTACTTACAGAAATAGCCCAAAAACAATTAGATACAGACTTTAATTCAAAAGTTAAAGATGAACTAAAAAATGGAGTTAATTACCCTACTGCATTAAATAAATCACTTGGAATAAATATAAATACGCCAAATGATTTACTTGGAATTTCCTATATTAAATCAATTATAAAAAATGATTATAAAATAATTCCTGAAACAATTAAAAGAACCAATAGTTATCATGATAAAACTTCTAATGATTTAATAGTGAGTGCCTCTAATATTCGTGAAAAAATAAAAAACAATGAAAGTATTACCAAATATACTAATTATGAAAGTAAAATAATCACATTTAATGAAATATTATTGTTTAACTTACTTAAATATAAAATATTGACTGACAATAATCTTAGTTCATATTTAACTGTAGATGAAGGTATTGAAAATAAACTATTAAAGGAAATAAATAATGTTAATTCAATTAATGAATTAATTACTAAAATTAAATCTAAACGATATACTTACAATCGTATTCAAAGAATGCTTATTCATATTTTAATTGGCCTTACCAAAAATGATCGACAAAACTTAAAACTGGAATATATTAAAGTATTAGGATTTAACTCTAAAGGGCAAAAATACTTAAAAA
>CACXEC010000049.1 GCA_902766545.1 uncultured Erysipelotrichaceae bacterium
CAAATAATTATTAAATGTTTTATTTTTGCAAGTCTTTTTGCTGTAGTTTGATTATAAGTTTTTCCTTCTGGTGATAATATTACGATATATGAATCATCTTGTTTTAATTCGTCTACGGCTTTGTAGATTGGCTCACATCTTAAAACCATTCCTGCTCCGCCACCATATGGAGTATCATCGACCATTTTATTAGGCAAGGATGAATAATCTCTAAAATTTATGATTTCTATTTCAACTTTTTGATTATCTATTGCTCTTTTTATAATGGACTCCGTAGTAAATCCTTCAAACATTTTGGGAAATAGGCTTAAAATAGTTATTTTCATAGCATTAGTTCCTCCAAATTTTTTGCGTAAATTTTTTCTGCTCTTTTATCAATTTTCTCTATGTAGTCTCCTTTAATCGGAATGTAAAATTTATTATTAATTTTAATTAAAGGATTAACCTTATTATCATCATAACCTGTTACCTTACCAATTAACTTTTCAAAATTATATACTTCATAACCAATTAACTTGCTTATCAAATACTCATCTTCAGTTAAATTTAAGTCTTCTTCGCTGAAAAAAATATCCTTATCTTTTAAGTATTCTATATCATTAATATCTTTTATATTATTTAGTTCAAGTAAATAATTATTTTTGTGAATTCTTACGTTAGTTATTATATATTCATTATTATTAATTCTTACTTTATTTCCAACTTTGTAGACTTTTTCTGGCATTTCAAAATAGTTAACTACTTTTAGTTCACCTTTAATTCCAAATGTATTAACAATTTTTCCCACATAAATAAACTTCATGTCTTTATTCTACAAGATTTTAATAAAAAAATAAACACTTTATTATATTTTTTGCTATAATAGCATTTACGAGGTGAATTATGATTGCTTTAGATGAAGAAAAACAAGTTGTAGCAGTTTCACAAGTTCTTGAGGAGATAAAGAAAGCGGAAGAAAACATATATTTATGGAATCCAAATGCGTGCTTTTATGAAAAATATACGGCTTCTACATTGCCAGTAGATTATTTATACTATTCTACTCCAACATTACAAAGTGAGGAACAAAAAAAGATTGATTATGATCAAGCTAGTGAAATATCTTCTGGTATTCCCTTAAGAAAAGTATCACTTGATGATCAATATGTTGCTGATATTAATGAAATAACTTGGAGTAATATTGGTTCTAAAAAAGCATCTAGAGAAATTGTATTTAAAAATAATGGTGACATTATTACTTCAAAAATTGGAAATAAAAAAGGAATTGTAAGTTACAAATGCTCTTTTAATGTACTTAATAATGATTTTTTATTTGAACTTGATCAAAAATATGATGATAAAATTGCAATTAAATTAGAGGAACATAAATATATTATAGTTTGTAATAATACTACCATTATTCGTGATTTGGAAACAGGTATTAAAGAAATATATATTAATGGTGATAAGTTTAGATTAGAACTTATATATGAGCTAAGGTATGGTCTAAAAAGAGGGCTTTTGGAGGTATATAAACTTCATCATGGTAAGAAAAAAATTAACGGGACTTACCGCTATAGTATTTCTCCGAGAAATGGACTAAAAATGGCCTATTATACTCGAAAAGGAAAAAAGCAAGATATGATTAGTGCGCCATATTCATATATTACTGATGCACACGCGATAATTGATGAATCATTTTCTCCTAAAACGGATTTAGAAAAAGAGCAATATAGAATTTTATTAGCTTGTGAAAAATTATTTTTAAATGCCAGATATTATAAGATTAGAGATGGAAACGGCTACAGTTTTAATGGATATGGATTTGCTGTTGATGTAAAGGCCATAGAAAGAAAGGCAACAGAAATATTAAGTAACATTAAAGGAGAAGTTTTATTGACCGGTTTAACTGATAGAATCAATAGATGCTTGCATATTTTAGATAATCCATTAACTAGTAAAAATAATAGTTATGTGTTTGCTTCGCAAACTAAAAAAGATGACTAGTCATCTTTTTTTATTTGTAAATTATTATAATTATCTATAATTAAATAGTTAAACATATCTTTAAATTCAAGATATTTATCTCTAGTATTAATTAAATAGCCAAATTCTATATTGTTATTTTCTTTCATCTTTTTAAATTTAATAACATCATAATAGTTTATATCATAACTTTTAAAATTGGTTTTTATAAACAAACTATCAATTGAAAAAGATTTTCTTTTAGTAATCATTTCACCAATTATATAATTGCTTTTTTCCTTATTTACGAATCTAATTAGTTTAGGACTATGACTTAATAATACAAATTTTCCGGAATAATTATCCAAAAGATTGAATAATTCTTTGTTTTTGTATTTCATTTTTAAATTCAAAACTATATCTTGTTTACCATTAATTACTTTTAGTGTTTCTTCAAGAGTTGGTATATGATAGAAAGATAGATAATTAAGTTCTTCATACGTTATGTCAGTTAATTTATCTTTTAAATTATGAAGCCTTGATAAATTACTGTCTTCAAATACAATCAAAATTTTATCTTTGGTTTCTCTTACGGTTAAATATAGGCCATGATGGATTTTTAAAGTGTTTTTTATTGCTTCAATAGTATTTTCATATATCGTTTTATTATCATAAAGTCCTTTGTTTAAAAA
>CACXEC010000050.1 GCA_902766545.1 uncultured Erysipelotrichaceae bacterium
GATAAAAATTGAAACTCTTAGTGTCAATTAAGCTTGAGTTTTTATAATTCGACAAATATTTACATTTGTTTACAATGCTTGACAAAACATTTTCTTCTTATTTGACAGATATTGTATTATAATGAATATGCGTGGTAAAAATAAAGGAGAGAATATGAATAATAAAATACGCATTTTTATGGTAGATGATAATAAGAATATCATTGATGAAGTAAAGAAGTATTTTAGTAGTCACATTAGTATCGAAGTTACCGGAGTGGCCTATGATGGCAAAGAAGCATTAGAAAAACTATCCAAAAATTATCAAGATTATGACTTGATTTTAATGGATTTAATAATTCCTAAAATGGATGGCTTAAGTGTTTTAGAAGAATTAAAAAAGAAAAATATTAATTTAAAATCTATAATTACAACTAGTATGAATTCAATTGAAGTAATAAATAAATGTATGCAAATAGGAGTAAATTACTATATGTTAAAGCCTTATAGTTTGGAATCACTTGAAACACATATTACTTCAATTATAAATTCTAAAGTATCTAAACTTACAGTAAATGATAAAGATTTAAAACAGGCAATTACATCACTATTACATTCACTAGGTATTCCATCGCATATTAAAGGATACTTATATATACGAGATAGCATTGATTTAATGTATAATAATCCATCTTTGATAGGTGCTATAACTAAAGAACTATATCCGGAAATTGCTGATAGATATGATACAACATCATCAAGAGTAGAAAGAGCAATCAGACATGCAATTGAAGTAAGTTGGAGTAGAGGAGATTATGATGTTATGGAAGAATTATTTGGAAGTTCCGTTGATTATGATAGAGCTAAACCGACTAATTCAGAATTTATTGCAACAGTCGCGGATAAACTTAGAATAGATGCTAATCTTTGAATAAAATTTTAATATAATCCTCATTATATTCATAAAGTATAAAGGAGGATTTTTTTATGGACAAATGTTTTAATAATAGTATATGTAAAATTTTAAAGAATGCTGAAAAAGAAATGCTTGACTGTCATCATCCTTATGTTGGAACAGAACATTTACTTTTATCTCTTTTAAAAAATCAAAGTATTAGTAATATATGTTATAAATTTAATTTAACATATGAATCGTTTAAAAGGGAATTATTAAAAATAATTGGTTCCGCTACTAAAAAAAGTGAAATAATACTTTATACACCTTTATTAAAAATTGTTATTGATAAAGCTTATAATAAAGCATATAACGATCATAAAGATATGGATGAATTTTATTTATTATCTTCTTTATTAGATGAACAAGATGGAATCGCTTTACGTATTGCTAATAACATGGGTGTTGATTTAGATGCTTTGGTAAAGGAAATAAATAAACCTAATTTAATATATGAATTAGGTATTAATCTAAATGAAAAAGAAACAGAAAATGTTTATTTACGAGAAAAAGAAATTAATGAAATAATGGAAATACTTTTACGTAAAAATAAAAATAATCCCTTATTAATCGGCCATGCCGGAGTCGGTAAAACTGCTATAGTAGAAGCCTTAGCTAATCGTATAAAAAAAGGTGAAGTACCAGATAAATTAAAAAAATATGAGATCTTTTTAATTAATACATCTACCTTAATAGCAGGTACTAAATACCGTGGAGAATTTGAATCACGAGTAAATAACTTAATTAAGGAAGTGATTAAGCATCAAAATATCATCTTATTTATTGATGAAATCCATACTATTGTTAAAACAGGTGCATCAGACGGATCTATCGATGCTGCTAATATTTTAAAGCCATATTTAGCAAGAGGAGATATTAAAGTAATTGGTGCAACTACTACTGAAGAGTATAATGAATATATAAAAAAAGATCCCGCTTTGTCTCGACGATTTACACCAGTTATTATTAATGAACCAAGTACTGAAGATATGAATTATATTATTCAGAAAGTTAAACAAAACTTTGAAAAGTATTATGATGTTAAGATAAATAAAAAAGCAACTGATTATCTTATAAAAAATGTAAATAGATATTTTCCTCATCTATATAATCCGGATAAATCTATTGAAATATTAGACACAGTTTGTGCCAGAAAAATATTAGAAAATAAAGATAATAATATAAATGAAAGTGACATTCAAAAAGTTATTTTTAATCGTCTAAATATGCTTGATATAAATAATCAAGCGATAGATAAAATTTATGAAAAATTAATCCAAAAATATCATGAAAGAAGTATCAAAAATATTATAAATATTATAAAAGATAAATCTTTAAATAAATATATGATTTTAAATGGTAAAAGTAAAGATAAATTAAAAATATTAAGTACTATTGCTAATGCAATTAATGCTAATTTAATCAATATTGATTGCCGAGAATATAGTGATGAATATAGTATTTCAAAACTTCTTAATAATAATTATTTATATAATAATCTACTAGAAAATCCATACTCATATATTATATTTAATAATTATAATGATTCTAATAAGATCTTACATAATATGGTTGATACAATGATAAAAAATGGATATATATCTAATAATAACAACGAAAAATTATATTTAAATAATGCCATAATCTTTATTTTAAACAATGAAGAAGTTAACACCATAGGTTTTCATAATAATCTTTTATTTACAGATTAAAAATGTTAAAATAAAATTATGGAGGTAATTATGAAGTTTTATAATACTTTAAATCGAAAAATAGAAGAGTTTATTCCTCATTATGAAAATAAAGTGGGTTTTTATACATGTGGTCCAACAGTTTATCATTATGCTCATATTGGAAATATGCGTAATTATATTGGACATGATATTTTAGATAAAACCTTAAGATATATTGGATATGATGTAACGAGAGTAATGAATATTACAGATGTCGGGCATTTAAAAAGTGATTCAGATTCTGGCGAAGACAAAATGGTTACAAGCGCTAAAAAAGAACATAAGAGTGTTTTAGATATCGCTAAGTTTTATACAGATGCTTTTTTTAAAGATTTTGATGCTCTAAACTGCCGCAGACCTGATATTGTATCACCAGCAACAGATAATATAGATATGTATATTGAAATGATTAGTAAACTTTTAGAAAAAGGATATGCATACAAGTCTGGCGGTAATGTTTACTTTGACGTATCACGCTTAGCTGATTATTATCAACTAACCAATCATAAAGAAGACGAAATGGTTGTAGGAGTCAGAGACGGTGTTGAATATGATGATAGCAAGAGAAATCAAGCAGATTTTGCCCTTTGGTTTACCAAGAGTAAATTTGAATCGCAAGAATTAAAATGGGATTCTCCATTTGGAGTAGGATATCCTGGCTGGCATATTGAATGTTCTGGTATTTCTATTAAGAATTTAGGAGAATATTTAGACATTCATGGTGGCGGAGTGGATAATATTTTTCCTCATCACACTAATGAAATTGCTCAAAGTGAAGCTTACTTAGGACATAAATGGTGTGATTATTGGTTTCACAATGAACATTTAATGGATGAAACTGGTAAAATGAGTAAATCAAATGGTACATTTTTATCTTTAAGTACTTTAATTGAAAAAGGGTATAATCCTTTATCATTCAGGTTTATGTGTTTAAATAGTCATTATCGTAAGCAAATGGTATTTACATTTGATGGTTTAGATAGTGCTCAAAGTGCTTATTTAAAGTTAAAAAATAAGGTTTTAAGTTTAAAAGATGAAGGTGAACTATCAGAAGGGGATTTTGATGAGTATAAAAATAGATTTATTGATTATATTACTAATGATTTAAATACGGCAAATGCTATAACTTTAATATATGATTTGCTTAAAGATGATACAATAAACGGACACACTAAAATTGAAATAATAAGAAGCTTTGAAAAAGTATTAAGCTTAGACCTTTTAATAAAAAATGAAGAATCATCTTTTGCTCGTGAAGATCATGATGCTATAATGAAACTTATCGAAACTAGAAATGAAGCTAAAAAGAAAAAAGATTATGATTTAGCAGATTCTATTAGAGATGAACTTTTAAAAAAAGGTATTACTTTAATTGACACCAGAGAAGGTACTACATATAAGGAGGTATAGTATGGATTTAATGTATTTATTATTATTCGCAATACCTCTTGCAGCCCAATTATATGTAAAATCCACATATAATAAATATATAAAAATAAAAAGCAATTGTAACTTAAATGGCTTTGATATGGCTAAAAAAATATTAAAAAATAATGGATTAGATAGTTTATATATAGTTGAAACTAAAGGAGTTATGACGGATCATTACGATCCAACTAGAAAAACAGTAAGATTATCTACTGATGTTTATAACGGGTATTCTATTTCATCAATTGCAATTGCTGCTCATGAATGTGGACATGCTATTCAAGATAAAGAAAACTACTTATTTTTAAGACTTAGAAGTTATATTTTTCCAGTTGTTAATCTAGGAACTAAACTAGCATATATTGTTCTAATAATTGGAGCATTACTTGAATATTTAGACCTAATATATTTAGGAATCATTTTAGTTAGTCTTGGATTAGTATTTCAATTAGTTACCTTGCCAGTTGAAATAGATGCATCTAAAAGAGCACTCAAAGAAATGGAAAAGTGTGGAGTCCTAAAAAATGATACTACTGGAGTTAAAATAATGCTTAGATCAGCCGCTTTAACTTATGTAGCAGCAGTTATATCAAGTGCCCTAGAAGTATTTAGATTAATCATGATTTATGGTCGTAGAAGAAGATAAAAAAATTCACTACTAAAGTGAATTTTTTTTATTCAGTTGCTTTCATTTCAAATAGAATATCTCGTAGTTGCATAGCTCTTTCAAAATCTAGCTCTTTGGCAGCCCTACGCATTTCATTTTCAATTTTTAACATAGCCTCATGCTTTTCTTTTTTAGAAAGTTTTTCTTTAGATTCATCTTTAACTTCATTACTTATTAAATCTCTAATTTCTTTAATAACAGTTTTAGGGGTAATGCCATGCTCTTCATTATATTTGATTTGAATCTTTCTTCTTCTTTCTGTTTCTTTGATAGCTTTGTCCATTGCTTCACTTATAATATCAGCATACATTATTACATGCCCATTTTGATTTCTTGCAGCTCTTCCAATTGTTTGAATGAGACTTCTTTCACTACGCAAAAAGCCCTGTTTATCAGCATCCATTATAGCGATTAAACTGACTTCTGGAATATCCAATCCTTCTCTTAATAGGTTAATTCCAACAATACAATCATATTTACCAAGTCTTAAATCTCTTATTATACGAAGTCGTTCAAAAGTTTTAACTTCATTATGTAAATATGCAACTTTCATATTAAGAGCTTTTAAATAATTGGTAAGTTCTTCAGCCATTCTAATAGTTAAAGTAGTAATTAGAACTCTCTCATTTTTTGAAATTCTATCATTTATTTCGCCGATTAAATCATCTATTTGTCCTTCGGTAGGTTTTACTTCAATTGTAGGATCTAATAGACCAGTTGGCCTAATAATTGATTCGACAATTTCACCACCAGTAAGTGATAATTCATAATCA
>CACXEC010000051.1 GCA_902766545.1 uncultured Erysipelotrichaceae bacterium
AGTAGAATATACTTAGGAGTTCATTATCCATCTGATATATTAGGCGGTTGGTTAATTGGATTTATATTACTTAATATATTAAATGAAATAATTAAAAGGAGAAAAATATGAAAATATTAATAACAGGTGCGAGTAGCGGAATTGGCATGGATATGGCTAAATATTTAGATAAATTTGGTCACGAGCTTTATTTAGTTGCTAAGAGTGAAAATAAATTAAAAGAATTGTGTAAAAAGCTTACAAATGCTAAATATTTTGTATGCGATTTAAAAAATGAAAAAAATATATATAAATTATATGATGAATTAAAAAATGAGAAAATTGATTTTTTAATTAATAATGCAGGTTTTGGATTATTTGGATTTTTTGATGAAACTTCTTTAGATAAAGAACTTGAAATGATCGATGTTAATATTAAATCTGTTCATATTTTAACTAAATTATTTTTGAAGGATATGATTCAAAGGGATAATGGAAGGATATTAAATGTGGCTTCTTCCGCAGGTTTTTATGCAGGACCTTATTTAAATACTTATTATGCGACTAAGAATTATGTATTAAAACTTACGATGGCTTTATATGAAGAATTAAAGCAAAAGAAAAGTAATGTAAAGGTAAGTGTATTATGTCCGGGGCCGGTTAATACTAATTTTAATAATGTAGCTGGTGGTTCTTTTAACGCAAAAGGATTATCTAGTGAGTATGTAGCTAAATATGCGATTGATAAATCTTTTAAAAATAAACTTATTATTATTCCAGGTTTTAATATGAAAGTAGCGATATTCTTTTCTAGGTTCTTACCATATAAATTACAACTTAAAATAATATATAAAATTCAGCAAAATAAAAATAAATAATTTTACATATATTTATAATATATGATAAAATTAGTCAAGGTGATAAAATGTTTATATTAATAATAAAGACAATTATAATTGGTTTAATAGAAGGTATTACTGAGTGGCTTCCAATCAGTAGTACTGGTCATATGATACTTGCAAATGAATTTATAAAACTTAATGTATCTGATAAATTTTGGGAAATGTTTGAGGTTGTTATTCAGCTTGGAGCAATACTTGCAGTAGTAGTTTTGTATTTTAAGGCATTATTTCCTTGGGGATTTGGTAAAACTAAAGTTGAGACAAATAGTACTTTTAAATTATGGTTTAAAATTATAGTAGGATGTATTCCATGTGCTATTATAGGTTTATTATTTGATGACTTTATAAATGATAAGTTTTATAATCCATGGACTGTTGCAATTATGTTAATTATTTATGGTGTATTATTTATTATCGTAGAAAATAATCATAAAAATAAAAAAAGTCGAGTAACTAATATAAATGATTTATCTTTTATAGATGCATTAAAGGTAGGTTTATTTCAAGTATTATCAATTATTCCTGGAACAAGTAGAAGTGGAGCAACAATACTTGGCGGATTACTTATTGGTTTAGATCGTAAAGTAGCAGCTAATTTTACATTCTTTCTAGCAATTCCTGTAATGTTTGGGGCATCATTATTAAAAATTGTTAAATTTGGTTTGTCTTTTAGTGTAAGTGAGTTAGTAGTATTGCTAGTAGGAATGTTAACGGCATTTGTAGTGTCAATTATAGCAATTAAATTTTTACTTAAATATATTAAAAATAACGATTTTAAAGTATTTGGTTATTATCGTATTATTTTAGGTATTATTGTTTTATTATATTTTATTTTAAAGTAGTGGTGTTGAAGTAAATGAAAAAGAAAATATTTTTGGGATTAATATTAGTTTTGCTTTTTATTTTTGGTATATTAATATATGACTTTAGTGATGAAATGGATAGTCTCTTAACCGGTCATAAGTGGTATTTAGAAGATAATAATGTATTATATGTTTTATCTTTAAAGAATAATAATTTTTCTTATGTAAAGGAAAATGGTGATACTTTATCAGAATATAACACCTGTAAAACATATCATTACAATAGTAATGTTAGTATGTTAAAATTAAGGTGCAATAATGAAACTAAAAAAATGTATATATCGTCATATGATGATAAAAAACTAGTATTGAATGAAGATGGAGAAGAAAAAGTTTTTTATTCAAGTAAAGAATTAGCTTTAATAGAAGAATTTAAGTCAAATAATCATTTAACTGATAAAGAATATAATAAATTAATTAGTATTAACTTTAACGATGGTTTAATTATTGACTATAAAAAATTTAATGAATTATATAAAAATAAAAAGCTTTTTTATCTTGGAATTATAACTAATAATGTCAATTATGAAAATGTTTATAATTATCAAGTTTTAAACAATTTAATTAGTAATAGTACAAAAAAGATATATTTAATTAATATTGATAAATTAAATAATGAAGAGTTAACTAAAATAAATAGATTAATTAATATAGATAATGGTGAAGAAAACCTAAATATTTATGAGATTAAAAATAAAAAAATAAAGTGTAAACTCACTATTAATGCAATAAATAAAAGTGATATAAATAAATATACAAATATATAAAAAGAATATTTACAAAAATATTCTTTTTTTATGATATACTTTAAATTAGAATAGAAGGTATTTGTGTGAAATACAATAAAAAAGAAGTATGGATAATACTTGGGGTATCTTTGTTTATTATACTTGGAATGATTATACTTTTCTTATTTAGTAAAAAAACATATACTGTAAGATTTAATACAAATGGTGGAAAAGAAATAAAAAGTATCAAAGTATCTAAGGGAAAAGAAATAGGTACGCTTCCAATTGCAGAAAAAGATGGGTATAGTTTTTTATACTGGAAAAGTGGAGACTTAATTATAGATGAAAATTATAAAGTTGATAAGAGCCTAAAGCTAGATGCAATTTTTGAATTAAAGATTACTGAGGAAAAAATATATAAAATAACATTTGATACAGGTGATGGTAGTGAAATACCTTCGCAAGAAGTAAAAGAAAATGAAAAAATAAAATATCCAGGGGAGCCTATAAAAGACGGATATAAATTTAAAATGTGGACTATAAATGAAGAGGCAATAGACTTTAGTAAACCAGTAACAGGTGATTTAAATTTAAAAGCCGAATATGAAAAAGTTACGACAACTAAAAAAATTGTTACAACTAAAAAGATAACAACTACGAGAAAAATTACTACTACAACAAAAAAGGTAAATATTGCGTGTATGTATGATAGAGAGTTATCGTCTGGCGCAGAATATGTATATGGCGATTATACGTATATTTATAAACAAGAAATCGTTGATGATGTATATTTAAATAATAGTGTTAGTTATAAAAATATTAATTCTGATGGCTGGTGGGCGATATCAACTGAGAGTTTAAAGGCATTAAGAAGTATTAATAGTTATAATGGACCAAGTTATATAACAAGTACTAGTCCTATAACAAGTATTTTGTGTAAAACGATAAGTGGAAAACCAATTGTATCTATTAGATATATGTTTGCTTATTCAAATGCTAATAGTATAGATTTATCATCATTTAATACGTCTAATGTAATAGATATGTCTTATATGTTTTATAAAAATAAAACATCAGATTTAAATCTTAAGTCGTTTAATACTTCTAGAGTTGTTAATATGTCTCATATGTTTTTATATAGTAAAGCATCTTCACTTGATTTATCATCATTTAATACGTCAAGTGTTACAGATATGAAAGAAATGTTTAAAAACTCTGAAGCTTCTACTGTTAATCTAAAATCATTTAATACTTCTAAGGTAACCAATATGTCATTAATGTTTGCAAATACATCTAGTCAAAATCTTGACTTAAAATCATTTAATACGTCTAATGTTCAAGATATGTCAGGAATGTTTATTTCTTCATCTGCTAAAAAAATAGATTTATCAAATTTTAATACATCTAAAGTTACTAAAATGGATTTAATGTTTAGTGACAGTAAAACTGATATTTTAGATTTAAGCACGTTTGACACATCTAATGTAGAAAGTATGAAACATATGTTTTTGAATGCTAAAGCAACTACTGGGTATGCTAGAAGCAAGATAGATGCTACTCGTTTGAATAATGCTTCCTGGTCTTTATCAAATGGTAAATGTCCAGAAAATAGTCTTCCTAGTACTTTAACTTTTGTAGTTAAATAAGACTGGAATTATCTAGTCTTTTTTGGTAGTATATTTTATGGAAGTGATACGTATGAATGTATTAGTTACTGGTTCATCTAGAGGACTTGGCATGGAAATAATAAAAGTATTTGCTAATCATGGAATAGATGTAATTATTAATTATAATAAAAGTGAAAAAAAAGCATATGAATTGGAAAATGAATTAAATAGCAAAGTAAATGTTAAAGTAATTAAATGTGATATATCTAATGAGGATGAAGTTAGAGATATGTTTAAAGAAATTGATCATTTAGATTTTTTAATTAATAATGCAGCTATTGCTAGTGATAAAGATCCTTTAGAAAAAAGTGCTATGGAGTTTAATCGAATATTGCATACTAATTTAACAGGTACTTTTTTAGTTACGAAATATGCGATAGAAAAAATGAATAATGGATCCATTGTCAACATATCATCAACCAATGCAATAGATACTTATTATCCTGAAAGTATTGATTATGATGCATCTAAAGCGGGTGTTATATCTTTAACTCATAATTTTGCTAAATATCTGACGGATATTAGAGTTAACTGTATATGCCCAGATTGGATAGATACAGAAATGAATAAAGAGATGGCTGAGGATTATCGTAAAAAGATTAATTTTATTAAGGCAGAAGATTTAGCTAAACTTGTATATAGAGTGGCTATGGATAAAAATATAAATGATCAAATTATAAAAGTGGGTGATAATAGTGTTAAATAAAGCTATAGAAGTAGAAAATGAATTAAAAGATAAATTTAAGGAAATAGATCAAGTAGTTTATATTAATAGTGAAAAAGTATTAAGCGCTTTTCATAAAGAATTAGTTCAAGCTAGTGATTTTAATGGAACAACTGGTTATGGGTATGGAGATATAGGAAGAGATAAACTAGAAAAAATTTATGCGGATATATTTCACTGTGAAAGGGCTTTAGTGCGTGCTCAATTTGTTAGTGGGACTCACGCTTTAACTGTGGGATTTTTTGGAATATTAAGACCAGGTGATACACTACTTTCAATTACTGGGCTCCCATATGATACTTTACATAAAGTAATTGGTATTGTTCCAAATGAAAGCTCATTAATTAGTTTTGGAATTAATTATAAATATATTGATTTAGTAGATAATGATTTTGATTATGATAAAATATCTAAAAGTTTAGAAAATGTAAGAGTCATTCATATTCAAAGATCAATTGGCTATAGTGATAGAGAAACTTTAAGTATTGAAAAGATAGAAAAAGTTATTAGATTTATAAAAGAAATTAATAAAGAAATAATTGTTTTTGTAGATAACTGTTACTGTGAGTTTTGCACAGAACTAGAACCTACTGATGTGGGAGCTGATCTTGTAATTGGTTCCCTAATTAAGAATTTAGGAGCTGGTATAGCTAATAATGGGGCTTATATTGTAGGAAAAGAAAGATTAGTTGAATTATGTGCAGAGAGGCTTACTAGTCCTGGTCTTGGTAGTGAAGTTGGTTCATCTTTATCACAAAATCGTAATTTTTATGAAGGATTATACTTAGCTCCTAGAGTAGTGGGAAATGCTTTAAAAGTAAAATTATTTACTAGTTTATTGTGTAAAAAGTTAGGCTTTAATGTAATTAATGAAAATACTAATGATATAGTTTTAGGAATAGTTTTTAATAATGAAAACAAGTTAATTAATTATGTTAAAGCTATTCAAGAGGCGAGTGCTATTGATGCTCATTTTTCACCGGTGCCATCTGATATGCCTGGTTATGATAGTCAAATTATAATGGCTAGTGGGTCTTTTACAGATGGTTCAAGCATAGAATTATCATGTGATGCTCCAATTCGCGAACCATTTATTGCGTATCAGCAAGGATCACTTACTTATGAATATGGTAAAATGGGAGTAATAAAAGCACTAGAAAAAGTATGTGAGGATTTTAATGAGTAAAAAAATAGTTAATTTTATTATTGGAATTTTTGGTGCTGGGAGTGCAATAGGTGTAAAGTATTTGATAATATTTATTATATCTTTAATGCCAATTCTAGAACTTCGTGGTGGATTACTTGCTGCTTCCATTTTGGGGCTTCCTGCACTTCCATCTTATTTAATTTGTATTGTTGGTAATTTAATTCCAATTCCTTTAATATTATGGTTTTTAGATTCAGTATTTGCTTTTATGAAAAAACATAATATTTTAAAAAAATTTGTTTTATTTTGTGAGAGAAAAGGCAACGAAAAAAAATATAAAATTGAAAAATATGGCTTTTGGGGATTAGTTTTATTTGTTGGCGTGCCACTTCCTGGAACTGGTGCATGGACCGGATGTTTAATTGCTACGATGCTTAGAATGGATAAGAAAAAAGCTTTTTTAGCATCTTTGATTGGTGTAATAATGGCAAGCGTTATTATGATGATAATAAGCTATGGAATTCTTGGTAATCTAATCTAAATAATCATATATGTGTATATTCTAACTGTTCATTAACCTTTATGATTACTAATAAACTGATAGTTTAATATTTGTGGTTAAATCTTAGATTATTATTGACTTTTATGAGTAATAATTTTATAATTTAAGACATAAAGCAGTTGAGGAAGACGGTATAATATAAGGTATTTAGAGAGTCTATGTATCGGTGAAAATAGATATACTAAGTATTATATAGATCACTTCTGATGTAATTATGTGGTAAGCATAATTCGCGTGATTGCGTTAAAGATTTAAGCGTATGAAATAAGTTCATAAACTAAGGTGGTACCGCGGATCATTTCGCCCTTAGATTTATGAACTTTTTATTTTAAGGAGGATTTATGGAATTTAAAGAATTAGACAAAAGAAAAGTTCATGAGGTTGAAAGTGAAATTTTATCATCATGGAAAAAAATGAATATTTTAGAAAAATCTACTAGAGGAGATAAAGATTTTGTGTTTTATGATGGACCAATCTATGCTAATGCTAAACCTGGTATTCATCATGTACTTGCTAAAACTATTAAGGATTCATTTACTAAATATAAAGTAATGCAAGGGTATCGTGTTTATAGAAAAATTGGGCTAGACACTCATGGACTTCCTATTGAAGTTAATGTAGAGAAAAAATTAGGTTTTAAATCTAAAGCTGATATTGAGAAGTTTGGAGTAGAAAACTTCTGTATTGAATGTAATAAAGCAACTGCTGAAAATATTGATGAAATAAATGATTTAACTTATATGATGGGTCAATTTATTGATTGTGATCATCCTTATATTACGTGTACTAATGACTATATTGAATCTGAATGGTGGATTATTAAAGAAATGCATAAGAAAGGGCTTTTATATCATGGAAATAAAGTCTTATGGTATTGTCCAAGATGTGGCACAGAACTTTCACAAAATGAGGTATCACAAGGATATCAAGAAGATCCAGTTAATTCAATTATAGTTCCATTTAAAAAGCAAGATGAAGATGTATACTTTTTGGTTTGGACAACAACTCCGTGGACTTTAATTGCTAATGTAGCTTTATGCGTTAATCCAGATTTAACTTATGTAAAGGTTGAATCTATGGGTTATAAATTTATTTTAGCAGAAAGTTTATTGGAAAAAGTATTAGGTGAAGATATAAAAATCTTAGAAAAATATAAAGGTACTGATTTAGTGGGTATGACTTATGAGCAATTAATGCCTTTTGTGACACCAGATGGTGAATGTTTTAAAGTAGTAGCTGATAATTATGTATCTGATAGTGATGGAACTGGTATTGTTCATATAGCTCCTGCTTATGGTGCTGATGATAACAGGGTATGTAAAGAAAATGCAATCGGCTTTGTAAATCCAGTTGGTCCAGATGGATGTTATACTGAGGGCCCTTGGACAGGAAGATTAGTTACTGATCCTGAGCTTGAAATTGATATTTTAAAATATTTAAAAGAAAATGATAAATTATTTAGGAAAATAAAGCTTACTCATGATTATCCTCATTGTTGGAGATGTAAAAGTGCTTTAATTAGTTACCCTAAACCAGCTTGGTATATTGCAACAACAGCATATAAAGATAAGATTATAGAGGCAAATAAAAAAATTAATTGGTATCCAGACTATGTTGGTGAAAAAAGATTTGCTAACTGGCTTGATAATATGATTGACTGGGGAATATCTCGTAACCGTTATTGGGGATGCCCGATGCCGGTATGGACTTGTGATTGTGGTCATGTAGAAGTTATTGGATCCTTAGATGAATTACAAGAAAAAGTAATTGAAGATATAAATGTTAGAGATGTTGAACTTCATAGACCTTATGTTGATGATTTGCATATTAAATGCCCGGATTGTGGTAAAACTATGAATAGAGTATTAGATGTCTTAGATGTATGGTTTGATTCAGGAGTTATGCCATATGCCCAATTTCATTATCCGTTCGAAAATAAAGAAGTTTTTGAAAATCAATTTCCAGCTGATTTTATTGCTGAAGGGCTTGATCAAACACGTGGATGGTTTTATGTTTTACTTGTAATATCTACAATTATTTCTGGAGATTCTTCATTCAAAAATGTAGTAGTAAATGATATGGTACTAGATAGTCAAGGAAAGAAAATGAGTAAGTCTACTGGTAATATTATCGATCCAATTGAAGCTATTAAAACTTATGGAGCTGATAATGTAAGATGGTATATG
>CACXEC010000052.1 GCA_902766545.1 uncultured Erysipelotrichaceae bacterium
ACCATTTTCAAACCAAACTTTCTTTACATCCAAGCTTGTTGATTTAGGCATTGGATTTGGTAAGTCTAATTTTACAATTAATGGTAATTTAAATGATATTCCAAAAACCATAGCCGTTCCGCTTGTTAAACTTTTTAGTTTTTCAATAGTTTCCATACTAACATTACTAGAAATACTACTTACTATTTTTAAATCATTTGGATGAAACATTCTAAGTGCAATAAAGTTTGAACATTGAGATAATGCTGTATTTGATAATTCTGACGGTCTTTGCGTAATAAGACCTAATATTACGCCATATTTTCGACCTTCTTTGGTAATTCTATCAAAAATATTATAACCTAAAATGTTAATATCATTATCGTTTTGAACATAACGATGAGCTTCTTCTAAAATTATGTGAATTGGAAATGATCCTCTTTCATCTAAACTTGTAGCATAATCAAAAAACATTTTTGTATATATCTTAGTTAATACTTTAGCAAATCTATCATCAATATAGTTTAAGTTCATATTAATAATTTGAACTTTTCCCTGCATATTAGTAAATAGATTTTTAATATATGTTCCTTTTGAAATTCTTGACTCTCCTGGATCAAAAAATCTTTTGTTGTCACTATTAATTATTTGTTGAAGTCTAGTTTTTAACTGACTATATTCATCATATATTTTTTCGCTTTTAAACATTCCTTCACTTATTAAGGCAAAATCTAGAGCATAATATAAATCATCTAAAGAATAAACTATCGATTTATCTACTTCAATAGTTGTTAAATTTAATTTTTGAAATTTTTCAAGGTATTCAACAACATATTGAACCGCATTCATTTTTCCTTGAGCATCAATATTTAAACACTGACGTAAAGTTCGAATATAACCGGGCTGAACAATTTGGGTATTTAAATTTAAATCTTTAGTATAATATCTTGTTAATACGGCCATGACTTGATCCCTTATTTGAGTAGAATTTCGTCCACTTGATAACAAATCTAAAATAGCTTCAGCAATTATATCATTTTTATATGTAACCATCTGACTGCTTCGGCCTTTAAAGATATATACTAATTTTAAAGCCTTCTCAATTATTGGTAGTTGTGATGCATTTGTAGCATTAAGTAAAAGTGCTAAATCGTCAACTTCTAAAAAATATGATGGAATATTTATAATATCTCCCCCACTCATTTCCAGGTTAGTAGTAAAATATTTATAACCCATACCAGGTAAATTATTAATATTTCCTAGGGCACTATTATATTCGCCATAAACATCAAATAATACAAGATGGGCATTTACTGGCATTGATTCATCATTATGATAAAAAATATTTTGTAAGATTCTAGCTACACTACAACTTTTACCAGAACCAGTATTTCCTAATATAGCAAAATGATTGGCAAAAAAACTGTTAATATCACAGCTAACATTAAACCCTTCATAGGTTAATGATTTTCCAATATATAAATTATCTTTTGAAGAAATATCCTGACTTCCTAGCATTAATTCTGCTTCACTTTTATATACTAATCTTGGTGTTGTAGTAAAAGATGGTTTTTTTAATACGCCAGAAGTAAATACATTATTTCTGATTTCACCAACTAAAAATATTTTTATGGCATTTTCATTCATACTAACGATTTCGCCAACTACTGAACGATTATTTTCTTGGAAGATAACATGGTAATTTAAATAATTAGCATCTAATTTATGAGAAGCATTTTCCAAAGTTACATAAGAATCTTCCATATCTAATATTTTACCAAACATATAATCACCCTATTTTTCTATATTATTTTAACACAAAAATAAAAAGAGGTAAACCTCTTTATTAAACTAATATTGCACCAAGGATTATTGCTAAAAGTATAAATAATACTAAGACAATAAATGACTCTTTAGCAATTCCATCTGTTTGATTACAATTTCTTTTATTCATAAGTTAACCTCCTTTTTAAATAACAGCAGCTCCAACTATGATTACTAAAAGAATAAATAATACTAGTATAAATGCAGCACCAGAAGCGCCACTTCCTTGATTACCACAACCGTGCATTGTTCTCCCTCCTTTTCGTTTACTCATTTTATTGTACGCGAAAGTTTTCAATTGTGTTCTTGTATTTTACCTATATTGTTGTTATAATACTCATTAGGAGGTTAAAATGAAGAAAAAAATATTAGTTAGTTTATTAATTTTAGGATTAGTTGCAGGTTGTGGAAAAGTACCAAAACTTGCTAATGGAGAGGAAGCTGTAGTATCATTTGATAAAGCTGAAAATGGTATAAGTGCGACTGAATTATATAATAAAATTAAAAAGAACTATGCACTATCTTCTCTAATAGATATGATTGATTCAAAAATATTATTAGAAAAATATTCTAATAAAAAAGATGATGCTAAAAAATATGTTGATGAACAACTTACAAGTGTTAAAAATTATTATGTTGATGATAATGGTAAATATAATGAGGAATCACTTCTAAATACACTTAAAACATATTATGGTATATCTACTATTGATGAGTTTAAAACTATGTTAGAATTATCTTACTATCGTGATTTAGCTATAACTGATTATGCTAAAGAGAACGTTACTGATAAGCAAATTAAAAAATATTATGACGAAGAAACAGTTGGTGATATATCTGCTAAACATATCTTAATTAGTCCTAAAACAAAAGACGATATGACTGATGAAGAAAAAAAGAAAGCTGAAGAAGAAGCTTTAAAAACAGCTAAAGAAGTTATATCTAAACTAAATAAAGGAGAAAAATTTGACGATTTAGCTAAAAAGTATTCTGATGATGAATCTAACAAAGATAAAGGTGGAGATTTAGGATATTTTAATAAAGGAGCTATGGTTGCTGAATTCGAAGAAGCAGCTTATAAATTGAAACTTAATAAATACACAACTGAACCTGTTAAAACAAAATTTGGATATCATATTATTCTAAAAACTGGTGAAAAAGAAAAAGCTAAGTTAGAAGATGTTAAAGATTCAATTATTAATAAATTAGCTGAAGAAGCTATGGCAGATAAAACTTTTGCTATTAATGCAATGGTTGAAATTAGAAAAAATAGTGGTATGAAAATTGAAGATGATGAACTTGCTAAACAATATTCAACTTATATAAGTAATCAATTATTACAAGCTCAATCATCTAATAATAATTAAAAAAATCCTTAAAATTGAGGATTTTTTATTTTTCTTTACTTTCTTCTTTTTTCTTACTTAAAGCATATTTATTAATTTCATGATTTCTTATCCTTATCATTTTTATTAAGAAAAAGCTAGAAGATAAGAAAAGAATAATATCTAAGATATAATTAAATATACCAGTTTTATTTATATAATCAAAGATACTAGCACAAATGGCTAATACAATGCCTAATATGCTCAAAGAAATAATTTTTAAAGCCTTTTTATATGCTATACTTTCATTAGATTCTAA
>CACXEC010000053.1 GCA_902766545.1 uncultured Erysipelotrichaceae bacterium
GGAACTTTAAGTGCACCAGATTTACTTAGTAATAGAACTGCTGCCACACCAATTCGAGAAGGAGAAGATGCAAGAGTATTATATACGGATGACTTACTTCCTAATGAATCAAAAACATATGACTTTAGAATGTGGTTAAATCATGATGAGGTAGCTGCTAATGTTGTTGGAAAAGGAATGAGTGGAACCGTTATTGTTGCTGGCACTATAAAAAAAGATAATACACTAAGAAGTGCCCTAATGTCCAATACAGCTAATTTTTTAATTGGTGATGCTCAAAGCGTATATACTGATCCTGGTACAGAAACTGCGACTCAAAACGAAGGACTAAGAAGTACTGCAGATGACTATGGAATAAGTTATTATTATCGTGGCGCAGTAAATAATAACTATGTAGAATTTGCTGGAATGTGCTGGAGAATTGTAAGAATAGATGGACATGGTAATGTAAAATTAGTACTATTTAATCAAAATGTTGCAGATGCAGCTAAACCATGTGAAGCAACTGGAGTTGATGCTTATATCCATGATACTAATGGTACAGTTATTAAAGAATCTTTTAACGACAGAATAGATCCAAATTCATCTACAACTACTAATGGTCATATTGGGTTTATGTATGGTACGATTAATAGTACTCCTGTCAATAATACTCAAGAAGCAAAAATCGCTGCTTATGATGCAGAACACATGAATACTAACAAAAGCTCAGTATTGCTTGCCCTAGAAACTTGGTATGTAAATAATCTAAATGGTTATACAAATTACTTAGCTGATGTTATATGGTGTAATGATAAAAGTCTATCTACAATTCAATTGCAAGGAAAAACTGGCTATAGTAATTTAGGTTACAATTATGAACAAACATTTTATGGTACCGGCACACGATTATTTAGCGCAACAGCATCTGGTAAACCAAATACGGCTTCTCCTAGCTTAACGTGTCCAGACGCTAGTGGTAGTGATAAAAATTTATCTAGGTTTACAGTTTATAGCGGTGGTAATAATAAGTTAACATATCCGATAGGACTATTAACTGCCGATGAAGTAACTTTTGCTGGTTCTTGTTTTGGTATGACTGCATGTGCCAATAGTGATTATTATTTAAATGAAAATGCTAATACAGAAAACACATACTGGTATACTATGTCTCCCGCATATTTAAGAAAGTCTAGCTCAAACTATGTCACATATGAGCTTGCGGTACCATATGGAGGAGGAATGGCAGCTGCACCTACAGTTAATTCATATCAAGTCCGTCCTGCAATATCTTTAAAAAATACAACAACTATTGTTAAAGGTGGAGATGGAACTAAAACAAATCCTTATGTTGTTAATTAAAAATACTACTTATTGTAGTATTTTTTTAGTCAAATAATTGTAAAAACTTATTTAATTATCATAAATATTTGTTATAATAATTATTAGCTAATACTAGTTAGGAGTACATTATGGAAGAAATTATTAAAAGAATACACGAATATAGCCTCGAAGAGATAATGGGTTCTCGTTTTGCAAGATACTCTAAATACATTATTCAAGACCGTGCTATACCTGATGTAAGAGATGGGTTAAAGCCTGTTCAAAGAAGAATAATATTTGCTATGTATAAAGATAAAAATACCCATGATAAACCATTTAAGAAATGTGCTAATGCAGTAGGTAATGTACTAGGTCATTATCATCCACATGGGGACTCATCAGTATATGAAGCATTAATTCGTATGAGTCAGGATTGGAAACAAAATCATATATTAGTTGAAGTAGATGGAAATAATGGCTCAATTGATGGAGATGGACCAGCTGCATATCGTTATACAGAATGCCGCTTAGCTAAAATAAGTGAGGAGCTTCTAAAAGATATTGATAAAGATACTGTAATAATGGCACCAAACTATTCAGATGAATTATTAGAGCCTACTGTCTTACCTGCTAAGTTTCCTAATTTACTTGTTAATGGTACTAATGGAATTAGTGCTGGTTATGCGACTAATATTCCACCACATAATTTAATTGAAGTTTGTGATGCCATTATTAAACGAATAGATAGTCCTAACTGTCATGAAGACTCTATCTATGATATTATTAAAGGACCTGATTTTCCAACCGGAGGTATTGTTGAAGGTTTAGATGGAATTAAATCGGCATTTAAAACCGGTAGAGGAAAATTAATAGTTACATCCAAATGTGAATTTCAAAAAAATAAAGGTAAAGAACAAATTGTTATTACTGAAATACCATTTGAAGTAAATAAACAATTATTAGTTAAAAAAATTGATGATATTAGATATGAGAAAAAAATAGATGGAATAGCAGAAGTAAGAGATGAATCTGATAAAGATTCCAATTTAAGAATTGTAATTGATTTAAAAGCAGGCGCTGATAAAGATTTAATCTTAAAATATTTACTTAAAAATACTGAAATGCAAACTACTTATAATTACAATATGGTATGTATTGATAAAAGAAGACCAAGATTATTAGGAATTATACCAATAATTGATGCTTATATTGAACATCAAAAAGAAGTAGTAACTAAAAGGACTAATTTTGATTTAGCAGTTGCTAAAGACGAAATGCATATTACCGAAGGTTTAGTTAAAGCTATAAGTATTTTAGACGAAGTAATAGCAATTATTCGCTCAAGTAAAAATAAAGCAGATGCAATAAATAATTTAGTGAAGAAGTATGATTTCACGGAAGCTCAAGCAACAGCAATTGTAATGCTTCAATTATATAAGCTTACTAATACAGATGTAACTCTTTTAGAAGAAAAGTTAGAAAACTTAAGAAAAATAATTGAAGGATTAAATGCTATTTTAAATGATGAAAGTAAATTAAAAATGGTTATTAAAGAAGAATTACGTAGAATAAAAAAAGAGTATGGAGTTCCAAGAAAAACCGAAATTAAAGAAACCGTTACAGAAATAAAAAAAAAAAAAAAAGAACTTATTACTAAAGAAGATGTAATTATCATCTTAACTCATGATGGATACTTAAAGAAAGTAAGTTTGAAGAGTCACAGTGTTAGTGATGGAGAAACTGCACTAAAGCCAGGAGATTATGTCATTAGTTACATGCAAACTAATACTTTAAATAAATTATGTATCTTTACATCTCTTGGAAATTATTTATATCTTCCAATTCATGAAATACCTTCATGTAAATGGAAAGATTTAGGTAAACATATTAGTAATATTGTAACTATCAGTCCAGATGATAATGTAGTATGCTCGTATGTTATTAACGAAGAAGTAACTAATCCAATTGTAACATTCTTTACCAAACAAGGAATGGTTAAGCAAACACTACTTAATGATTTTATTGTAACAAGATATAATAAAGTATATACAGCTATGAAACTAAAAGATAATGATGAACTTATAAATGTTTCAATTACTAAACCAAATACGATTCTTATAACTAAATCTGGCTACTATTTAAACTATACAACTTCAGAAATACCAGTATCAGGTGCCAAAACATCTGGTGTAAAGGGTATTAATCTAAAAGAAGATGAAGTAGTAAGTGCATTTACATATAATAGTGATGATGAATATATTAATGTATTTACAAATCAAGGAACTGCCAAAAGAATTAAAGTAAAAGATTTAAATACTTTGTCACGTGCTAAAAGAGGTACAACCTTAATTAAAAAAGTAAAAACTAAGAACTATGAAGTAATAGATGCTTTTGTAACTAAAACGAAAGATAATATTGGGCTTTTATGTAAAGAAGATATTATCGAACTAAAAAACAGTGATATCCCAATTATGGATTTAATATCAACTGGATCAATTATATCTAAACAAAAAATAACTAATGCTTTCATTTTAAAAGAACTAAAAACTATACCAAACGAAAGTGTTGAAGTAAAAATGGAAGAAGAAACAAAAGCGGTTGAAATGACCATCGATGACTTTATAGACGATTTTAAACTTTAGAATAAATACCACCAATTAAAATATAATTTAATAGGTGGTTTTATTATGGATAAAAAAGAAGAATTTAAAAAGTTTGTAAAAAAACATCCTGAACTAGTCGAGTACGTTAAAAATAAACAAAACACGTGGCAAGATTTTTATGAAATATATGATATGTACGGCGAAGAAGATAGTGTCTGGAACAAATATAAAGAAATAGATCGCTCAGCACCTTTATCCGAGCTATCTAATATCGTTAAAAATATCAATATGGATACAATTCAAAAACATATAAATAATGCCCAAAAAGTTATTGGAGTAATTCAAGAGTTAACTACTAAACAAAACCCAAAAGTTCCAAATATAATTTCCAAAAGTCCAAGACCAATAAACAAATTTTTTGGAGATTAAATGAGTCCAGAAATATATGTTAAAATATCTAATGATGAAAAATTACATAATTATCTTAAAAACAATCCGCACTGGTATAAATATTTAAATAGAAATAAAAATAATTATAAAAATTTTTATAATGCATTTAAACAAAATAACCGTAATGAAAAACTGGAAAAGGCTAGTAGTCTAGTTGATACTCTTGACATAGTTAACACTATTTTTAATAATTTACAATAAATTAATTGACAATTAAAAAACTATTTTCTATAATTATTTTAGAAAGTAGGGATAAAAAAATGAAAAATAAGAAAGGTTTTACATTAGTAGAATTACTAGCCGTTATTGTAGTTTTAGCAATCATTATGATAATAGCCGTACCAGCAGTATTAGATTCAATGTCAAGTGCTAAAAAAGGATCTTTTGTTGTAGAAGCTAGAAACGTTATTAGAAAAGGTATTGAAAAATATCAAGCTGATACATTAACAAGTACTCAGAAAAAATGCTATACAGTAGCTGAACTAAAAATTGAAACTGGTGGAAAGTATTCTGGAAAAGTTGTTCTTGAAAAGAAATCTGGTGAATCAGAAGAAGATTGGCATGTATATTTAACTGATAAGGAATATGTTGTAAATGGTGTAACCAGTGCTGGTTTAAATACTGATTCAAATATAACAACAGGCACAACTGTTTCATCTACATGTAGCTAGAAATTATAAAACTTAGAAAAGGAAAGTAAAATGAAAAATAAAAAAGGTTTCACATTAGTTGAATTATTAGCAGTTATTGTAGTATTAGCAATCATTATGATAATTGCCGTACCGGCAGTACTAGATTCAATGGAGAGTGCAAAAGCTGGATCATTTAAAATATTTGCTGAAAACGCAATTAGAAAAACAATGGAAAAACATCAAGCGGATCTATTAACAGGCAGCGCTCAGGATTCTGCTGATAAATGTTATAAAATTTCTGACCTAAAATTAGAAACTGGTGGCAAGTATGCAGGAAGCGTAAAATATACTGCATCAGATAAATCATATAAAGCTTATATTGGCGACGGAACATATTATGTTGCAGGCAAAACAATAAGTGATTTAAGCAATGCAAGTAATATCTTGAAAAGTGGACAAACTGGCTTTAAAGCAACCGCTCCAGATAATTGTCAGTAAAACCAAAGTACAAACTTTGGTTTTTTTATGTTATAATTTTTATGGTGGTAATATGTTATATATTGGTTCTCATGTAAGATTTAATAATGAACAACTTCTTGGAAGTGTCAAAGAAGCATTATCTTATGGTGCTAATACTTTTATGTTTTATACTGGAGCGCCCCAAAATACTATTAGGTCTAATATTAATGATGATTTATTAAAAGAAGCTCATAAGCTAATGATTAATAATAATATTGATATTAATAAAGTAATATGTCATGCCCCATATATTATAAATCTTGCTAATAATGAAGATGAATCTAAGTATTTATTTAGTCAAGAGTTCTTAAGAAAGGAAATTGATAGATGTATGACTCTTGGTATTAAATACTTGGTTTTACATCCAGGCTCCGCTGTTAAATTAGATAAAATAAGTGCTATTAATAATATTTTAAATGGTTTAAATAATATTTTGAGGGAAGATGATAATATTACAGTATTATTAGAAACTATGGCAGGAAAGGGTACTGAAATTGGGTCTAAAATGGATGAGATATCAACTATTATAAATGGAGTATACTTAAAAGAAAAAGTAGGAGTATGTTTAGATACATGCCACTTAAATGATTCTGGAATTAATATTAATGATTTTGATAAATATTTAGATATTTTTGATAAATATATAGGTATAAATAAAATTGGTTGTATTCATATAAATGATTCTAAAAATGAAATATCATCTCATAAAGATCGCCACGAAAACATTGGATTTGGTACTATTGGGTTTAAAACTTTATTAAATGTTATATATAATAAAAGACTTGAAGATATTCCTAAAATATTGGAAACCCCATATATTGGAGACAATCCGCCATATAAATATGAGATTGAAATGATTAAAAATAAAGCATTTAATGACAAACTAAAAGATATTTTAAGTAAAGAAGAAGCCTAACTAATTGACATAATTGGCTTTTTTTAATAAACTTATAATAGGAGTTATTATGAAGAATAAAGGATTTACATTAGTTGAATTACTTGCCGTAATTGTGGTACTTGCAATTATTATGATTGTGGCTGTCCCAAGTGTGTTAAATGCCCTTGATGCAGCTAGACAAAAATCATTTAGTTTGTTTGCCGAAAACGCAATAAGAAAAACTATGGAAGTGTATCAAAACGAAGAATTAAAACAAGAAAGTAAACATAAAAGTGTGAGTGGTACTTCTGAGTCCGGGGATACAATAACTAGAGATTATTGTTATCCATTAGAAGTTACTGGATTAGAAACAGGAGATAAGTATTTCGGAAGTGTTTTATTTGACAAAGATAGTAATACGTACTATGTTTACTTATCAGATGGAGTTTACTATACAGAGATAGATTCTGAGTATCTTGGGGTTACATTATCTGATTTAAAGGATGGCAATAAAATACTTTTAGTTGCTGATCTTGAATCAAGTAGTGAAGAGGATTACCAAGACTATTTTGGACCATTAGGAAGAATTTGGAATTGTGGATTTAAAGGTAGCTTTAAACCAATAACCCTTCCTCCAATAACTAGAATCACTGTACCAAGACCTACTAAACCAAAGGTTACTATATGAAAAATAGAGGATTTACATTAGTTGAATTATTGGCTGTTATTGTAGTTTTGGCTATAATCATGATTATAGCTGTACCAGCTGTATTAGATTCGATGGAAGCCGCACAGTTTAATTCGTTTAAAATATTTGGTCAAAATGCTATTAGGAAAGCTATGGAACTTCATCAAGAAGAAGAACTAACTGGAGAAAGACGCTGGGTTACTGGCCACTACTACAGTGGAAGTGACAGTGCAGATTATGATCGCATAAATTGTTATCCGTTAGATGTGTTAAAACTTGAAACTGGTGGAAAATATAAAGGTAGTGTTTGGTATAACGAGAAAGATAAGACATATCGATTATATTTAACCGATGGAACATACTATACATACTTTTTCCCATATAAAAGTAACACTAAAGAAAGTGCAAGTGAGCCAACAAGGGTTGGAATTACATTAAATGATTTAAATAATGCTACTTTAGTAGATGCTAAAAAAGAAACTAATAATATTGATGAATTGATGGGTATTAAAATAAGATTAGTTTCTAGTTATGTATCAGATACCAACACTATTGATAATAGTAATAAAGTAGATAAAGCAACATGGTTTGATTATAGAAGTGATAATGATCCGGGTATAATTAATCTATGTGGACGTAGGTTTTCTCACAAATAACTTATATACTTTTTTATTAATAATTCAATCTTAGAGAAGTTTTCGCTTGAGAACTTCTCTTTATATTTACTAAAATCAAACGATTCTTTATTTTTTAAAACATCTTTATAATTATTTTTAATAAAATCATAAGTAAATTCTAATTCTTCTGCGCTTAGATTAATACCATTTTTTAAAGCAAAATTAGTTATATCTTCACGTCTTAAATTATTTATATATAATTCTATTATATTCATATATTTCTCCTTTATAAGCTTAAATTATCAATTTTAAGCCATAATAATATTATGAGAAACAAGGGAATAATATTAATCATTTTTGTTAATTTAATTGTTTTTATAAGAGTATGTTCATTAAATATTAATAATAAATATATATTATCAGATAATATTTTTGAAGGATTAACCGCTCCTCGTGGAAGAATTCTTGATATTAAAGGTAATATTTTAGTTGATAATATTGGGGTAAAAAGTTTAATATTTAATCATTTAAATGTCAGTAATAATGAAGTAATTGAAATAAGTAAAATATTAAATGATATTATAGATATTAAAATAAATATTGATGATTATAATTATAGGTATTATTACTATGTATTAAATAAAAATAAAATTGACAATTTAGTTTCTTCTTCAATGTTAAAAAAATATGAGGAAAGAAAATTATCATCTAAAGAATTACTTAATTATAAACTTAGTCTTATAACTGATAAAGAACTTAATAAGATAAGTAAAAAAGAAGCTTATATTTATTATTTACTAACTAATGGATATAGTTATGATGATAAAATAATTAAAAAGAATTTAACCGATGAAGAATACATAGAAATTAATAAATTATCTTTACCAGGAATAAGAACTGATATTACATGGGAAAGAATATATCCATATGGGAGTACTTTAAGAGATGTTTTTGGTAGTGTATCATCATACTCTGAAGGTATCCCTTTTGAACTTAAAGATTATTATTTAAATAAGGGATATAAGTTAAATGATAGAGTAGGTATTAATAATTTAGAGTATATTTATGATGATTATTTAAAAGGACAAAAAGCTAAATATAAGCTTATAAATAACAAACTAATTAATATTAAAGATGAAGAAAAAGGTAAAGATTTAGTTTTAAGTATTGATATTAATATGCAACAAGAAATAGAAAAAATAATAGAAGAAGAGATGATTAAAGCTAAAAAAGAATATAATACTAAGTATTATGATTCATCATATATGGTTATTAGTAATCCAAATACAGGAGAAATTATATCTTTAATTGGTAAAAAGATTAATAAAGATAGTACTTTTAGTGATTATAGTTATTATAATGCGATTTCTTCTTTTACTATTGGAAGTGCAGTTAAAGGAGCATCTATTTCTGTTGGATATAAATATAATATAATTAATGAAAATACTAAAGTTAAAGATGGATGTGTTAGGTTAAGTAATCAAAATCCTAAATGCTCCTGGAAAACTTTAGGGTCTTTAAATGATATTGAAGCACTTCGCATGAGTAGTAATTATTTTCAATATTTAATCGCGATTGGTTTAACTGGTAATAAATATAAATCAGGGATAAAATTAAATTGTAATAGTGATCATTTTAGTATGTATAGAGATATATTTGCATCTTACGGATTGGGCGTTAAGACGGGAATAGATTTATCAAATGAAAGTACTGGTCAAAAGGGAAGTACTGTAAGTGATGATTTACTTCTTAACTATTCTATTGGACAATATGATACATATACACCTCTAGAGCTTTCACAGTATATTAATACTATTGCAACTGGCAATAGAACAAAGTTATCTTTACTAAAATATGTTTTAAATAACGACGGAAGTATTTACTATGAAAATAAGAATAAAGTTTATAATAATGCTCCAATTGATGAATATTATTTAAATAGAATTAGAGAAGGATTTAAAGCAGTAAACAAAAGTGGTACAGGGTATTCTTACACTAATCACAAGTTTAATTCAGCTGGAAAAACTGGAACTGCAGAGTCATTCTTAGATACTAATTTAGACGGACAAATAGATACAAAAACGGTTTCAACTTCATATATAATGTATGCTCCATACGATAATCCATTATTTTCCATGATTATAGTAAGTCCGCATATTAAGTATAAGAATAAAGTAAGTGATTATAAATACCCAATAAATGCTAAAATTATGAAAAGAGCTAGTAGCCTAGTTTATGAAACTTTAACAAAATAAAAACCATCAAATGATGATTTTTATTTTAATGTAAACGGTTTAGGATCTAATGAATATGTAGAATAGTCAATTTCACGTCTATATGGCTCATCTAATAGTAGTTTTAATTCTTCTGCTTTTCTAGTTAAATCTTCAATTTCATCAGTTGATATTAATTTATGTGAACTACGATCTACCGTAAAACCTCTAGCACGAAGTAACATTTCAATTATGGATGGGCTTAAAGTAGTAAAACCATTTGCGTTATTAATGCCAAGATATTTACTACTTATACCAAAATTAAAAGGAACTTCTCCTAAACTTATGAAATGATCTATTAATATGTTAATTTTATCTATTAATGATTTTAAGTAATCATCAATACTAGGTATTTTTAATCCAAGTTCTAATGCATGTAAATAAATACCAGCATATTTGTTAATATTATCTTTTAGAAATTTAAGATAGGAAAGTAAGTTTAAATAATCATTTTGATTATCATTTGCATAAAATTTTCCATTAATTACTGGTTCAGTTGAATGACCATGATTAGATTCTTCAAATACGACTCTATTTCCTAAATCCATTATTTGTTTACGAGAATATAAATTAAAAGGATATGGTAAATACAATGGCATTTGATATTTTTTAAAAGCATGTTGAGACTGAGTTTCTTTACCTTCTTCGCTATAACAAGCACCGTACATAGCGTCAATAATATTATAATTTTTATCTAATAATACTAAAAAATCTTGATCGTATGTTGTTAAACATATAGTATTTTCATAAACATTAAATGCACTAATCCAAGATAAACCTAATTCCACGCATGCATGCCTAAATTTCTCATCATTTGTTATTTCAATTCTTTTTTCTGACATATTGGTATTATTTTTTTCCATTTTAACCTCCAATTAATTGTGATTTATCTTATCATTATTATTTTTTTAAGTCAATAAATCTATTGATTAAAATTACTAAATATTAGGTATTGATTAAGTTTTATTTAATATGATATAATACCTATGTTTGAAGAGGAGGAAATATAAATGGCTAAAAAGAATGAAAATCGTGAAAGAATTGAATTAAAATGTTCAGTATGTGGTAATTTTATTAGACCAACTGAAAAAAATAAAGCTAACACTCCAGATAAGTTAGAAATTAAAAAGTTCTGTAAAACTTGCGGAAAAGTTCAAGTATTTAAAGAAAAGAAATAGGAAGGTAAACTATGAACGTTAATATAAATGATATTAAAAATGGTATGACTTTAATCTTAGATGGTAAATTAGTTATGATTGTTGACTTTCAACATGTTAAACCAGGTAAAGGTCCTGCTTTCGTTAGAATTAAATATCGTGATTTAAAAACTGGTTCTACTATTGAAGATACTTTTAATACCAATTTAAAACTAGAAAAAGCTCATGTTGATAAACTTCCTATGCAGTTTCTATATAAAGATGGATCTAATTATGTCTTTATGAATACAGAAGATTATTCTCAAATGGAAGTTGATGAAAGTGTAGTTGGCGATAATGCTAAATTCTTAAAAGAAGGTTTAGAAATTCAAATCCAAATGTATAATGGTACTATTTTAGGTTTAGTTCTTCCTGAAAAAGTTGAATATGAAATTATTGAGACTACTGATGCAGTTAAAGGTAATACTACTAATAATGCCCAAAAAGATGCTACTATTGAAACTGGATATACTATAAAAGTTCCAATGTTTATATCTCAAGGAGAAAAAATTATAGTAACTACTGCTGATGGTAAATACTCATCTAGAGCTTAAATAAATTTATAAATATAGATAAAATATTATCTATATTTTTTTATGCTATGATATAATAATTATTGTGGTGAAAATATGAAATATGATTTAATTGTAATTGGCATGGGACCTAGTGCAGTGTTTTTAGCCTATGAACTAATACAAAAGAATAAAGCTAAAAATGTTTTATTAATTGATCAAGGTAAGAGTGTTGAAAACAGATATTGTCCAATGGAAAAAGCCGGAAAATGTTTAAAATGTAAACCATATTGTAATATAACATGTGGTTTTTCAGGTGCTGGTGCTTTTTCTGATGGTAAACTTAATTCATATCATTTATCATCAAGAGATAAAGATGGAAAAATATATTTAGGTGGTAATGGTGGAGGATATTTTAGAGAATATTACTCAGAAGATGAATTAAATGAATTATTAACTTATACCGATAATATTTATTTAAAATTTGGCGCTGATCCTAAGCTTAAAGGAACTGAACATATCGAAGAAATAAAGAAATTACAAGAAAAAGCATTCAAGAATAATTTAAACTTGGTATCTTTTCCAATTAGACATCTAGGAACGGAAAAAGCTCATATATTATATGGAGAAATTGAAAAATACTTAAAAGAGCATAATATTAATATGATGTTTGAAACTGAAGTAAAAGATTTAATAATAAAAAATAATACTATCAAAGGCGTTAAAGTTCATCATATTAAAGAAAATATAGATGAAGAACTATTAAGTGATAAAGTTGTTATTGCTGTTGGTAGAAAAGGAGCATCATGGCTTAGTGAAATGTGTGAAAAACATAACATAGCTACCAAAATAGGTAGTGTTGATATTGGAATTCGTTATGAGCTTCCAAATAAAGTAATGGCAAAGATTAATGAATATATGTATGAAGGAAAGTTTATAGGAAGACCATACCCATATGGTGATAAGGTAAGAACATTCTGTCAAAATCCAAGTGTATTTGTATCCGCTGAAGTTTATGATAATGGACTTACTTTAGTAAATGGTCACTCATATAAAGATCGTAAAAGTGAAAATACTAACTTAGCTATTTTAGTATCTCACAACTTTACTTATCCATTTGATAAACCAATTGAATATGGTGAAAATGTAGCTCAAAACTTAAATAGGTTAGGTGGAAATGCTATAATGGTTCAAAGACTTGGCGATATATATCGTGGAAGACGTACATGGGAAGAAGATTTAAAAAATAATTCTGTTCGTCCTACCTTAAAAGGTGCTGTAGCTGGAGATTTAACATATGGTTTAGGTTATCGTACTATGACCGATATTTTGCAGTTTATTAAAGATGTCGATAAAGTAGTAGAAGGTTTTGCTAATCCAGATAATTTATTATATGGACCTGAAATAAAATTTTATAGTAATGAAATTATTTTAGATAAAGACTTTATGACAAGTATAAAAGGATTATATTCTATTGGTGATGGTGGAGGCCTTACAACTGGACTTATGATGGCATCATGCTCAGGCGTCCAAATGGCTAGAATTCTATGCAAAAAGTAGTATGATAAACTACTTTTTTTGTGTTGAAAAAGAAGAGCATTTGATTTATAATTAAATAGAATAGATAAGTATGTATAGGAGAATATATGAATAAGAAAGGGCAAGCTTTAGTTGAATTTATCATTATTATTCCAATAGTTGTTTTTATGATTCTTGCTATTATTGATTTCATGATGATATTTAGTAATAAAAACAAATTGGAAAGTAAAATGAATGATGTTATCGTATTATATAAAAAAGATAAAACTTCAATGGATATAATTGATTATTTAAATAAAGATTTAAAGGGCGTAACTTATTCATCTAAAAGTGATAATAAATATACTTATCTTGAAATTAAAATGAATTATAGTTTTGTAACTCCGGGAATGGATAAGATTCTTGGTAAAAAATATGAGATTAAATGTGAAAGAGTGATTTTAAATGAACAGTAAAGGTCAAAGTTCTTCAATATTTATCATAATTATTCCTATTATTATTGTTGCTTTAGCGTTTATTTATGATAATGCTATGATGGTTGTAACAACTAATAGATATAAATCAGTTACTAAAGATATTATTAAAGAAGTATTAGTAAATAGTTATGATGATAAAGAAACTATTGTTAAAGATTTATTTGAAAAAAATAAGTATGAAACAGAACAGTTATCAGTTGAATACGATGGTACTAATTTAAAAGTATATAATATTCACTCTTATCCAAGCATCTTTGGTATTGTTTTTGGTGTCAAAAAGTATCGAGCAGAAGTATATTTATCTGGACACTTAGAGAATAACGAAGTTGTTATTGAAGAAGTAGAAGAGGATTAATATGGCAAAGGGGAAAGTTGTTTGCATTTATGGTGCAAAAGGTGGTATTGGCAAAAGTACATTTACATTAAATTTAGCTGGAGTTATATCTAATATAAAAAAGAAAGTACTTATTTTAGATTTTGACTTATCTAATGGAGCAATTGCTTGTTCTTTAAATTCAAATATTAATAAAACCATATTTAACTTTTGTGAAGACTATGCTAATAATCGCTTTAGTGATATGGAAAATTATATAAATAGTTACAATGAGAATATTGATTTTATATCAAGCCCTAAAGATCCTAGACAAGCAAATAAAATTGATATAAAACTCTTAGATGTTTTAATTGACAAATGCGCATATAAATATGATTGTATTTTAATTGATACATCATATGTCTTAGATGAGGTAAATGTCTTTGCTTTAGATAAGAGTGATAATATTTTGTTTATGACTACTAATGATATAGTAGCGCTAAAGAATTTAAAAAACGTTTTAAATATAATGAATGATAATGATTTTAAAAATTATAAAATAATACTTAATAATAGTGTTTATCCTAGTAAAGATTACTTTTCTTTATTCGATCTTAAAAGTATTTTAAATAATAATATTGATTATATAATTAGTTCATCATTTTATTATAAAAAAATGGATAATTTAATTATTAATGGAGAAATAGCCACTTTAAAGTATAATAATTTTAATGATTACAAGATATTTGAGCTTATTGCTAATGATGTTTTAAAGGAGGGTAAAGATGAGTAAGTCACTAATTGAAGATTTTGATTTTAAAACTAAAAAATCTTCTGAAATTAAAAATGATTACGATGTTTTTCCTGATAAAAAACTATTAGATGAACTAAGAAAAAAGATTATTGAGCATTTAATTGATCAAGAGCTTCCTGAAAATAAAGATTTAAATGAATTTATTAATGAAAATATTGATGAATGCTTAGAAGGTTATGATTTAACAAATTTAGAACGTAGTCATATATTTAATTTAATAGATGATGAAATTAATGGGTATGGTCCCATTAGTGAACTATTAAATGATAGTAATATTACAGAAATAATGGTTAATGGGCCTAAAGATGTTTATGTAGAAATAGAAGGAAAACTAATTAAAGATAATTCGATTTCTTTTATTAATGATGAACACATTATTAGAACGATGCAAAGATTAATTCAGCCTCTTGGTCGTACAATAGATTCTTCTAACCCTATGGTTGATTCAAGACTTGCTGATGGTTCAAGAATTAATGCTGTAATACCTCCTCTTAGTGTTAAGGGGCCAGTTATTACAATTCGTAAGTTTAAAAGAAATATGACTAGTATTGATGATTTACTTAGAGTTGGTTCCCTAACTGCTGAAATGGCAACATTTTTAGAGGGCGCTGTAAAGGGTAAATTAAATATAATTGTTTGCGGAGGAACTGGTAGTGGTAAAACAACTCTATTAAATATTTTAAGTAGCTTTATAGGAAATGATGAACGTATTATTACTATTGAGGATGCTGCCGAATTAAAACTTGAACAAGAACATGTTATAAGTTTAGAAACAAGAACTGTAAATTATAACAATGGTAGTGAAGTATCTGTACGTGACTTAGTAATTAATGCCCTTCGTATGAGACCCGATCGTATTGTTGTTGGAGAATGCCGTGGAAAAGAGGCTTTTGATATGCTTCAAGCTATGAACACTGGTCATGATGGATCTCTTACAACTCTTCATGCTAATGGACCGATGGATGCTTTAAATAGATTAGAAACAATGGTTTTAATGAGCGGTATTGATATTCCAATCATGGCAATTCGTGAATATATTGAAAATGCAATTGACTTAGTTATAAATATTCAAAGAATGCATGATGGAAAAAGAAAAATAGTAAGCATTAGTGAAGTAGTTGGTATTGATAATGGTATGATAAAACTATCACCAATATTTGAATTTGTTCAAAAAGGATTAACTTCATCTGGAGAAGAAGATGGAGAATATCAAAAATGTGCTAAAAAACCATTTATTTATGAAAGATTAAAATCAAGAGGAATAACTGAAATAGAAAAAATTTTTAAATAATAACGAAAGGAGGTTTATATGAACAAAATTGCTTTAATTCAAATAACTATTATAATTATAATACTTATTTTGACACTTAGAGTTTTAAGATTATCTAAGACTTTAAAATATAGTGAAAGAATTGCAAAATATACTGTAAATAAAAATAAAAAAGAAAGCTTATCATTAGGAGATAAATTATTAAATGTTTATATAAATTTCCAAAATTCTATTGTAAATATTTTACAAAAATCTGTATATTTTAAAAATAAAGCGATAAAGTATGAAAGATATAGTTATATAGATAGTCCCTTAAAATTAATTGCAAATAAATTTTTAATATCATTTTCTTTAGGAGTAGTATATATATTATCATCGTTTATTAATTTAAAATTTGATATTTTTATATTATTACTAGTAATGGTTATAGGGTATTTTATTTATAATATATACTTAATAATAGATGAAAAGAAACGTAATAAAAATATTCAAAATGATTTATCAAAGGCTATTATTATTATGAATAATGCTTTTAAATCAGGATATAATATAACTCAAGCAATTGATTTTGTATCAAAAGATTTAAATGGCCCAATTAGTGAAGAATTTAAAAAAATCAGTAGTGATTTAAAATACGGGTTAGAGATTAAAGACGTTTTTGCCCGTTTCTATAGTAGGGTTAGAATTGAAGATGCTTTAATATTAACTAGTAGTTTAAGTTTGTTAAATATTACGGGAGGAAATTTAATTGGCATTTTTAGTTCTATTGAAAAGTCATTTACAAACCGTAAACGTTTAAGAGATGAACTAAATGCCATGACTAGTAGTAGTAAGTTAGTATTTTATATATTATTAATTATGCCATTTATTATCATTTCAATGTTATTATTTTTAAATCCTGAGTATTACAGTCCAATAGTTCATAATCCCCTTGGAGTATTAATTTGCATATTAGCAACGATTCTTTATATCTCATATATTGCTATTATTAGAAAGATTCTGAAGGTGGATGCATGAAAAACAGTTTTGTAGAAAAGATTTATACTAAAAAAAGTATTGAAAGAATTAAGAAAAAGAATCGTTTACTAGGAATTAAGTATAATTATGATATTAACTCATTAATGACAAGTCATTTATTTATAAGTATATTTATTTTTATAATAATCTCTATTTTAAGTAGAAATATAATTATATCTATAATTATAACTTTAATATATTTTTGTTTTATGGAATATCTATTTTTTGATTTTAGATTAAGAAAAAGAGCTCATCTTTTAGAAAAAGAAGCGTTTTTTTACTTTCAAATATTATGTTTAACTTTAGAATCTGGAAGTAATTTAAAAGGAGCCATTGAAATAACTTGTAATAATTTAGATAATACTTTAAGTAATGAATTTAAGAAATGTATTGAGGATGTAAATCTGGGAAAAAGTTTAAATGAAACTTTAGAAGATTTATCTCTTAGAATTCCAAGTGATGTAGTTAATAATATTATTTTAAATTTATTAGAATCTAATATCTATGGAAATAATATGATTTCATCTTTAAATAATCAGTTATTATACTTAAATGATAAATTATTACTTGAAGCTAAAGCTAAAATAAATAAAATGCCAGTAAAAATAAGTATTGTTAGTGTTTTAATATTTGTACCATTAATAATGCTTATTATATTAGGCCCAATTATAATAACACTTATTAACAACAGTTAAGGTATATTTAATACCTTTTTTCTTGTATTTTTTTTTAATTTATAGTACTATATCTATCTAAAGGGAATGGGTTTGTATGGTTGATATTAATAAAAAATATTTAACAGATGAAGATTTTGAAAGTTTATTTACTGAGTATACTAATGGCTCAAAAAATGCTTTTAAATTAATAGTTCAAAAATCTTATGTATTAATAGATGATATTCTTAAAAGTTATGTAAGTAATGAAAAATATGACTATGAATTATTACATAAGATTTGTGAATTTGCTTTATTTGATGCAATTAAAACATATGATCCTCATAAAAGCTATAAAAATCATATAAAAATGTATATTTTATATAAAATAAAATCTTTTTTGGAAAAGAATCCTAATCCATCTATTAGTAAAGATAATACCTTAATATTTGAAAATATTAATAAAGAATTAAAACTAAATATTACTTCAAAGGACTATTTAGACATTAGAGCAATTATTGAGCTTCAATCATCAAGAGTTAAAGTAATTATCAAGCTTAGATATGGTTATAATGGAAATTGTTTGCCTCCAGAAGAAATAGCAAGAAAGTGCGGCTATAATCTTGATGCTGTCATCAACGCTATTAATAATTTTAATAATCTACTTACTAAAAGATATTTAAAAGTAGAATATAAAAGTGAAGAACATAAAGAACTACCAAAAGAAAAAATATCTTTAAAAGATTCAATATATGAATACTTCAGCGAATATACTAAAGAGGAAGTAAGATATGCGGTTGGTATTCTTCCCCTTAATTATAGAAATATTATATATTTAAAATATGGTAATTTATTATCGGAAAATAACAATATTGATACTGATAATAATAATATAATTTATAATGAAATTATTGGTATAATTGAAAGTATTTTAATAAATTTTAGAAAAAATAAAAATAAGAAAAGTCTTTATGAATATTTCTTAGAATACTCAAAAGAAGAAGTTAAATCTGCAGTTATGCATTTACCTAAAAAGGAGAGTCGTTTAATATACAAACGTTTTGGATATGATTTAACAAGTTTTACTTTTATTTCATCAGATGACATTGAGAAAATAAATAGTACTATAATTCCTCATATAAGATCATTATTGAAAGATAAAAAATCATTACATCAAAAAAATATATTTGATTATTTTGCAGATTATTCTGAAGAGCAAGTTATACAAGCTATTAGTAAATTGGGAGACAAGCAAAAAAGAATTATTTTTAGTAGATTTGGCGAAGGCTTAGATAGTAGTAATATAATTGATAGTTATGATTTAAAATTATTAGAAGAAATCATAATTCCAAGAATAAATACTATATTAAGTGAAAAATCATCATTATTTGATATAAATAATATTACTAAAGATAAATTAAAAAGTGCTTTAAAAAAATTATCCAATGAAGAACAAGTCCTTTTTTATAAGAAATTTATTAAAAAAGAATCATTAACTAGAAGTGAGTTAATTAAATTATATATTGAAATAATACCTAAACTAAAATCATTAATTAATTCTAAAACGAACACTTGTGTTAATAAAAGATTTAAACCAATATATGATTATTTTGATGGGTTTACTATAGAAGAAGTGAATTCTGCAATTAGTAAGTTAGATGAAAAATATAAGAAAATATTGCATGCAAGATATGGTAATACTTTGGATGAATACCATCAAATACCTAGTAAAGATCGAACTTTAATTTATAATGTAATAATTCCAAGACTAAGAAACGTTTTAAAAGGTAAAGATGTTAAAAATGACAGAAGAAAGTTAACTTTACTAGAACATTTTGATGGCTATACTTTAGAAGAAATTAAAGAAGCTATATCTAAGTTAAATGATAAAGATAAAGAAATAATATTTAAAGTATATGGAGAGTCTTTAGACGAATATCATTATATATCTAAAGAAAATAAAAACGCATTATATACTATTAAACGCAAAATACAAAGAATTTTAAATAGTAAAAAACATAATAAATCTTTATTTGAACGAATAACCGATTATGACGAAAGTCAAATCAGAAAAGCCATTTCTAATCTTGCGCCAAAACATCAAGAAGTGCTATATAAAAAATATGGCCGTGCTTTAAATGAATATTATGATTTAACCAAAGAAGAAAATCAATATTTAACTTCAGTTGTTATTCCAAGACTTAAAAAAATCTTAAAAGGAAAAGCATTATTATCAACAAAGATAACCGAATTATTATCAGCTTCAACAGAAGAAATAAATCAAATAATTACTAAATTACCTTTTGAACATCAAACTATTGTTTATAAAAAGTATGGTAGGTTTCTAAACGAATATAATAAAATAGATAAAGAAGAAAGCACAATATTTTACGGAACTATATTACCTAAAATGAAGAGAATGTTAAGTAAAAGAACTATTATTAAATATATTGGTGACTATTTTGATGGCTATAATATCGATGAAATAAAAAATGCTATTTCTAAACTTATTGCATCGAAACAAGAAATTATTTATAAAAAATTTGGAATTAATTTAAATGAATCAAATCAGATACCTAGTAGTGAGCATACTATATTTAAAAGAGCAATAAAAGATATAAGAAATGTTTTAGAAGGGATAGATATTAATCAAAGGTTTCAAACATTAATTAAAAGATTAGATGGTTATTCTTATGAAGATATAACAAAAGCGATTGGTTTTTTAGAACCAGAAAAAAGGGCTTTGTTTTATAAAAAATATGGAACATATTTAGATGAATATCATGTGATAACTAAGAAGGAAAATAGCATCATTGAAAATGCTATTGTTAGCTTAAAAAATCTATTATCATGTAATAAAAAATCCATAAATATTTCATTAAGAGAATATTTTAAAGATTATTCTTTAGAAGAAATAAAAAATGTAATATCTAAATTAAAAACTAAAGAGCAAGAATTGTTATATTTAAAGTTTGGCGAAAACTTAGATGAATGTAATTTAATAAATAGTGAAAAAATAAAATCACTTGAAAAATTAGTTATCATAGTAGGAAAAAAACTAAGTGGGGAATTATCTGTTAAAGATAGAAAAATCAAATATAAAACCATATTTGACCACTTTGAAGGTTATCAAGCAGAAGATATTATAAATGTAATAAACAGTTTAAATCCAGATGAACAAGAAATAATTTATAAAAAGTATGGATGCACATTAAATGATTATAATACTCTTAATAGAGAAGAAACAATAAAACTATATTCAATTATCTCAAAAATGAAAAATATATTAAAACGCAAACAAGGAAAATGCGGCCGAAAATCACAAACAGTATATGAATTTTTAGGCACTGATTCAAAAGAAACAATATTATCTTTAGTCAAAAATTTAACTGATAAACAACAAAATGTTTTCTTTAAAAAATATGGCCATAATCTAGATGAAAATAATACTTTGAATTCTAGCGAAAACTCTTTATTTTATGGAATTGTTATACCCAATATGAAGAGACTTGTTAATAAAGAACCAGAAAAACACCGTGGACCTAAGAATAAGCATTTTAGTGATTATTTTAAAGAATATACAAAAGAAGAATTATTAAGTGCAATTGCATTATTAAGCATAGAAGAGCAAGAAATCATTTTCAAACGATTTGGTAAAAATTTAGATGAAATAAATACTATTAATAAAAATGAAACAATAAAGTTACATAATACAATCATTTCACATTTAAGAAAATTACTAAGTGGAGAAAAAGTACAAACTAGAAAAAGAAAAACATTTATTTCATATTTTGAAGGATACACAATAGATGAAATAATAAATGCAATTAGTGTTTTAGATGAAAAATACCAAGAATTAATATATAAAAAGTATGGACACACTTTAGATGAGTATAATAAAGTTTCTAATAATGAAAATTGTATTATTAGTCAAAATATTATACCTAAATTAAAATTAGTATTAAATGGTGAATTCCCTGTTAGGAAAATGAAAAAGATTTGGTATTATTTTGAAGAATATGCCAAAGAAGAAGTAATTAATGCCATAAGTAAATTATCAAACGAGGATCAAGAACTTATTCACAAAGTATTTGGTTTAGATTTAAATGAAATAAATAATTATACTGATACAGAAAAAACTAAAATAACTAGGAGTTTATTTCCAAAAATAAAAAGATTATTATTAAATAATGACCATGTTAATAGTAATTTTATACCATTCTTTGATTATTTTAACGGATATAGTAAAGAAGAAGTATTATTGGCAATAAAAAGTTTAAGTAAAAAACACAAAGATATATTATTTAAAAGATATGGTCAAAACTTAATGGAACAAAATACAGCAAGTCATAATGAAAAATCTATAATTAGACAGACAATTATTCCTAAGTTAAAAAAAGTGCTAAATAGAAAGATAATTAGACCAAGTAGTTTTTATGAACTTATTGGTTTATCTAGAGAAGAATTTTTAAGAAAGATAGAATTCTTATCGCCTGAAGAAAGAGAATCTTTGTATAAATATTTTGGCTATGATTTAGATAAAATAGAATTCATTTCTAAAGATGAAGATTTAAAGACTGAAGTCGAAAATATAATTATTCCTAAAATTAGAAACATGGATATAAGTAAAGAAGTATTTAATTTTGATGCTTTAAGTCCAATTATTGAAAGTATCTTAAAAGAAGTTCCTAACGTAACAAAACTAGAAATAATCATTTTTATTTTAAGAATAGGTTTAGAAGCTAATGGACCATATGATATGGATATGATAAGTGAGTATTTTAAATTATCACCATATGATATTAATCGTATAACTCTTAAAGTACTAAATGAAATAAGTGTTAATTTAGAAACTATTTATGATTATATTGCGAAAGGATTATCAAAAACAGAAGAAGTAAAACCATTAATGATTAATCCTATAGAAGGAGATAATAAATAATGGATAAATTAAAGATATTAAACTATATTAATAATAATTTAAAAAATAGTTCAGAGTTTAAAATAGTTTTTGATAATATTAGAAAATTATGTAAGTTTTTAGAAGATATTGATCCAGATGATATTCCATCACTTCTTGATGAATCAGAAGTTTTATATAACTATTTAAAAGTTTTGATTAAATTAGGAACTGGAAGAAATAAAAAAACTCTAATTAAAGAGTATAGTGATAATGAAGTATTAAATACTTTAATAGATGCATATTTTGCAAAAGAAAACCAGTCAATAAATGCATGGCTTGAAAATGTACAAGGAAAACTTTTAACGGATAGAGAAATAGAAGAACTTAGCATTAAGGCTAAAGCTGGAGATGTAAATGCTAGAAATACCATAATTGAAGCTAATTTAGGATTAATAAGATCTATTGCTGGTGTTTATAGTCAAAAAACTACTAAATTATCTTTTGATGAACTATTCCAAGAAGGCTTTTTTGGTTTAGAAAAAGCCGTAATGAAATATGACCCTAGTAAAAGTAAGTTTTCAACTTATGCTATTTGGTGGATAAGACAAGCAATAACAAGGTATATTTATGATAATGATCGTACAGTTAGAATTCCAGTTCATATGTTGGAAAAAATTAATAAGATGTTAAGAGTAAGGTCTAAACTTATTGCCGAATTAAACAGAGAAGTAACGTCTGAAGAAATAGCGAGTGCTATGGGTAAAGAGCCTGAAGAAATAGAATTTATGTTAGAGATAAGTACTCGTACAACTAGTTTAGATCAAAAAATAGATGATGAATCAGATGCTTCAAGCTTAAGTGATTTTATTCCAGATGATACTACATCTTACTTTGCAGATGATATTATAGATAAAGCCCATGGCTCTTTAGCTTGGGATATTGCTAAAAAAGTGCTAAGTAAAAGAGAGTATCAAGTACTATGTTATCGCTTTGGCAAATTTGATGGAAACGTATATACACTTGAAGAAACAGCTAATTTAATGGGTGGAAACAATTCTGTTACCAGAGAAAGAATTCGTCAGATAGAAGCAAAGGCCATACGTAAATTAAGTAGACCAAATATTAAAAATATACTTGATGAAAACAATATGGAGAAAGTAAAAAATAATCCATTAACAATGGAAGAACCGCCTAAAGCAAAAGTTGCTATCGATTCAAGAACACTATTTGAAAGATTACCCGAGTTTACTGAAGAAGAGATTATTACGGGTTTAATGGAATTATCAGAGTATCAAAGAGGTATTTTATATCAAAAGTTTGGCTCTAATTTAAGAGAAGTTAATATAGTATCTAATACTAATGAAAATTATATTAAAAGTATTTTAAGAAAACTATCCGAATTATTAAGTGATATAAAATATAATCATGGTAAATCTTCTATTATCGACTATTTTGTGGGTTATTCATTGGTAAGTATTAAATATGCTATAACATTTCTTACTTCTAAAGAAAGAGCGTTAATATATCAAAGATTTGGTAAGAACTTAGATGAATTCAATGAAGTAAATAATTTTTGCCGGGTAAAATTACAAACAATTATAATACCTAAAATGCTTGAGAAGCTTAATAAAAAAGTTAGTCCGGTTGTTGAAAAAAAATTAGAGATAATTTTTAGGGATGTTTCTAAAGATAAAATCATTAAAGCAATAAATTTTCTTTCTAATAATGAACAAAGAATAATATACGAAAGATTTGGTAAGAACTTAGATGAATTAAACAATATTAATGGTGGGGATATATTTGAACTATATGCAAATATTATTCCAAGATTAAAACAAATTTTAAATGATGCATATTTAATGCAAGATGGTTACTCAATTCTATCTCATTTTGAGGGATATGGGGAAGAAGATGTTATTAATGCCTGCAATGAATTATTAAAAAAAGAAAAAGAAGCTTTACATGAAAAATTTGGTAATGATTTAAAACAATTAATGATTGTAAATGAAGAAACTTATAACAAAATATATAATATGATAATCCCCAAAATTCAAAAGATTTTAAATGGTGAAATAAAACATAATGGCAGATACTTTAAGCCAATAATGTCTTACTTTGAAGGCCATACAAAAGAAGAAGTGCTAGAGGCTATAGGTAGACTTGAGGAAAAATATCAAATTATTATTTATAAAAGATATGGAACAAACTTAGATATAAGTTATAATAGATTAAAAAAAGATTTAGATGAAAGTTATGAGTTAACTACAAGCGAAATAAGAACGCTTCGTAATACGATTATTCCTAAAATTCAAAAGATTTTAAATGGTGAAAAAATTTATGCTGGTAATCGTTTTAAGCCATTTGTGTCATATTTTGAAGGATATACCAAAGAAGAAATACTTGCAGCTATTGGCAAGCTTGATTCTAAGTGTCAAGATATAATATTTAGAAGATATGGACGCACTTTAGATGAGCAAAATGAAATACCTAAAAAGGAAATGGAAAAGATTTATAGTTCAATAATTCTAAGTATTAATAAAGCATTAAAAGGAGAAAAAACTCATATTGGACGTTTTAAACCTTTAATGTCATATTTTGAAGAATATACTAAAGAGGAATTATTATTAGCTATAAGTAATCTTGAACAATCAGACCAAGATTTAATTTATAAAAGATATGGGCAAGATTTAGAAGAACAAAATACTGTATCTCAAGAAGATTTACGATATATACGAAGAATTATTATTCCAAAATTAGAAGAATTAATTTGCCATAAACCTGTTAAAAGCAAGAATCTATTTGAATTATTAAATAAAAGTAAGGAAGAAGCATTAAGGATTATTGAAATTATGCTAACAAAAGAAGAAAGAGAAGATTTATATAAATACTATGGTTATGATCTAGAAGAACCTAAAGAAGTTCCGTTAGATGAAGATTTTAGAAAATATGTGGAAGAAAAAATAATTCCTAAACTTAATCAAGATAATAATTTAGAATTACCACCAATAGGTTTAAGAAAAGCGCTTGAAATAGCTGATATGTTAGCTCAGCTAAATCTTTTAATGGGCTTTAAAAAAGAAATTATTATTGTGTTATCTCTAAGATTAGGTATTAATCAGGAAAGAACTTTTACAGTAAAAGAAGTTTCTGATATATTAGGAATTAGTGAAGAAGAGGTAAATTCTATTACTCATATAGTACTAACAAAATATCAAAAAATATTTAATGTTGTTTTTGATAATATCATGCAACTACTTGGAAATAAAAAAGCTTCTAATATATCTACTGATTTATCAAATAATCCTTTCTAATTGCTGAAAAATTTATTATTGTAAAAGTTATTAAGATGTGATAAATTATTGTTGTAAGAAACTAGATTATGTGCAAATTAGAAGTTATCATATTGCCAATTTTAGATGATACTTATTAAGAAAATTTGCGAAATGTTTTAAAAATGAAAAAGAGAAGTAAATGTTATTTTACACTTCTAGTTTCTTACACTTATGTTAAATAAATAAAACCATATTTAAAATGGTTTTATTTTGTGGTAAAATATTAATAGTAGGTGAAATATGAAAAGCACATTAAGTAAAATGGACAAAGCGTTATTTGTTTTTATGCTATTATATAGTGTTTTAGGACTTATAATGATATTTAGTGCTTCATCTATAACTGCTGTTTTATATAACCGAGTAGAAGAGTCATATTTTTTTAAAAAGCAATTTATTTTCGTAGTTTTAATGTGGGCGATAGGTCTTGGGTTTATTATTAACTTTCCAACATCTAAATATAAAAAATTAGCACCCCTTGGTATGGTTTTAATTACTGCTGCGCTATTTCTTCTTATTCCATATGGAAAAGTTACTAATAGTGCAAGGAGTTGGTATAATTTAGGATTTTTTAATTTTCAGCCTAGTGAATTTGTTAAATCGATTATGATAGTATTTTTAGCAGTATATTTTGAAAGAATAATTGGCGAAAAAGATTATAAAATATCTAAAATAATGTTCCCATTTATTATAATATTGATCGCCTGTGGTTTAATTGCTTATCAGCCTGATTTAGGAACAGCTGTAATTGTTGCTGGTATAGCCGGATTAATATTTTTAGTTCTACCAATTAATACATTAACTATGAAAAAAATGAAAATAGGAGGAATAATAACTGCAATAGTTGTTTTTGCATTTATATTTATTGGTGGGAATACCTTAAATGCTGAACAATCTAGTCGTTTAACTTATAAGTCACCATGTACTAGATATACCCAAAAAACTGGATATCAAGTATGTAATGGCTTTATAGCAATTAGTAATGGTGGATTATTTGGAGTTGGATTAGGTAACTCTACTCAAAAATACTTATATTTACCGGAAGCTCATACTGACTTTATTTTTCCAATTATTGTAGAAGAATTAGGCGCAATAATAGGTTCAATTATAATTATAGGATTTGTCTGGTTATTATTTAGGCTTTTAAGTATTGCTAAAACTGCCAGTACCATCAGAGGATCTATAATTGCATATGGGACATTTTGTTATATATTGCTTCATTTATTAATTAATTTTATGGGAATTCTGGCATTAATACCCTTAACCGGAGTTCCAGTCCCATTTCTATCATATGGTGGTTCATTTTATATAAATCTTGCATTTCTTTTATTCTTAAATCAAAGAGTAGTAATAGAAAAAAATAGTAATAAAACAAAAGAATTATTAAGGAGTATATAATGAATAATAAAGGAATGAGTATAGTTGAAATAATAGTATCTGTTGCCCTTGTATCAATTGTATTAATATTTATGATTAATTTACTAATAACAGTTAAAAGTAGTAGTGATACTTCACAAAATAAGTCTGATGCTCTAATTAATCGTGCATTAATAGTTAAAGAAATAGAAAAAGATTTTGTGGACTATGAGCTTAGTGGAGTATATAGTTGTAATACTAATTCAATAACTGGTGGAGTTAGAGCAATTTTACCAAGTACAGCGAAAAACATTTATTGTCTAAGATTTACATTTAATAATATTACAGACTCAGGCTATTTAATTCAATATGTTGACAATAATAAAAGTATAATTGGGTACAAAAGAGGTAGCAATCAAATAGTTAGAGAATCAGCTTATCCAATGAATCCATCTGATAATAATTCTAGAGGAAGCATTGAATCCTCCTGCTCAAGTAATAGCTATGAGAACTGTGCTATAAAAATAGTAATGCCAATTAAAGATGAAGAAAATAATAACTATAGCATTAGACTGACATACATATATAAAAGAAACAATTTCACATATTCAAATATTAATAGTAATGGTTTTGTATCATATTAAGAGGTTTAGCCTCTTTTTTTGACATTTTTTTATTATAATAAATTGTATATTTAATATGGTGATAATATGCAAAAACGATTTAGAACATATCATAAATATAATTATAAAAAGTATAAATATCTTATATATATAATGCTTGTTATTATAGGATTTATTTTTACATTAAAAGCATTATTTAAAAACTTTAAAGATAGTGTAAATTATGATAATCTACTATCGATAGGTAGTAATAACATCATTAAAGATTATAGTATTTTAAATTTATTAAATATTAGTTTATCTACACCAGATAATATTTTAAGCTTATCGTTTAGTGATATTAATAAAAAAAATAATATAAACCATAAAGAAAACATACCAGTGATTAAAGAAACAAAACAAAATGAACCTATAGTGTATATTTATAATACCCATCAAACAGAAGAATATGATGCAGGACTTTTAAAAAACTATAATATTACACCAACTGTTTATATGGCAGCTAATATTTTGAAGAAAAAACTAGCTAATTTAAATATAACCTCAATCGTAGAAGATGAAAACATTGGTCTTGTCTTAAAAGAACATAATTGGAAATACAAAGATAGTTACTATGCTAGTAGGTTATGGCTTGAAAAAATTAAAACGACTAGTCCAAGTATCAAATATTATATTGATTTACATCGAGATAGCATCACAAGAAGTACTATAATAAATGATATGTCATACGCTAAATTAATGTTTGTAATTGGTATGAATCATGATAATTATAAAGAAAATGAAAAATTAGTTTTAAAATTAAACGACTATCTAAAAGAAAATTATCCCGGTTTAATGCGAGATATCTTATATGCCAAAAAAAATAAATTTAACCAAGATTTTAATTCTAATACTATCTTAGTTGAAGTAGGAGGCCCCAAAAATAATATTGAAGAAGTTCAAAATAGTGTAAATGCTTTAGCAGATGCTATATCACATGTTATAAGGAATCGTTAATGGAAGAGGTTAAGGTAAAAAAAATAAGTAAAATTAAAATATTAATATACTTATTAATTAGTATTTTTGTTTGTCTTTATTTTGCTGGAAAAACAGGTTATTATGAGAATAAAATTCATAAAGATACAGTTCTAACTAAAGAAGCAATTATAGAGTTTGAAAAAGATGTTGCTGATGGTAAAGCCGTCGATTTAAAAGATTATATTAACCCGAATGATATTGATTTTCAAAATAAATACTCAACTTTAGGGTATAATATTAGTAACTCGATTGATAAATTATTAAACGATGGAGTAAACTATTTAGTTGAAATACTAAAAGCTTTATTTACCTAAAATTGTGTGTTAGAATATTTTTAGGTGTCAATTATGAATAAAATGAAATATATTATCCGTTCAATTAAGAAAATGAATATCAAAAACATGATTAAAATCGCTAAAAAAGTAGCTAAAAAAGCTCATAAATTAACTATATTTATTTTTATTGATATGATATATTGTGGTTTTAAATATGGAGCCGGCTATTATGATTATCAAGAGTTTGAATTTTATAATTTAAATAAAGATGAAAGAAAGACTTATCTTACTAGAACTAAAAATAATTTAATAATTAAGAAATATAATCAAAAAGAATATTTTCATAAACTAGATAATAAAGATGAATTTAATAATATATTTAAAAAATATATAAAAAGAGATTATTTAATTATAAATGAAAATTCTTTTGAAAACTTTAAAGAATTTATTTCTAAACACAATCCAATTATTGTTAAACCTTTAGACGGAGAAGGCGGAAAAGGTGTTGAAAAATATGAAATAGATGAAGAATCTAACACAGAGGCTTTATTTAATACCTTACTTATTAGAAAACAGCTATTAATTGAAGAATGTATAATTCAACATGATAAAATAAATAGGTTATATGCTGATTCAGTTAATACTTTAAGACTATTTACCTTTTATGATGGTAAAAACTCATATGTTTTAAATAGTGTATTTAAAATAGGAAATGGTGGAGTAACAGATAACTTTTCAAGTGGAAGTATGTATACTTTTACTAACGATAAAGGAGTAGTTATTTGTCCAGCAATTGATCAGGATGATAATTATTATGAAAATCATCCAATTACAAATGAAAGAATAATAGGATTTGAAGTACCTATGTATAATAAAGCTTGTAATTTAGTAAAAGAAGCCGCTAAAGTAGTTAAAGAAGTTAAATATATCGGCTGGGATGTTGCTATAACACCAACTGGTCCAGTTATTATTGAAGGTAATTCTTATCCTGGTGTATTCCAAATGAAACCCTCATTTGCTAAAGAACATGTTGGATTAATACCTAAATATCAAAAATATATGGATATTGAACTGTAAATTAAAAAAAGTACTTGAATAAAAAGAGAAAATATAATATAATCTTTTTGTTCAGTTAATTTGTCCCCGTAGCTCAGCTGGATAGAGCATACGCCTTCTAAGCGTACGGTCAGGCGTTCGAATCGCCTCGGAGACACCACTTATGAAATAAACGACTTTTTAAAAAAGTCGTTTTTGTTTTTGTTATATAAAATAATTGATAAATGCATCTAATTATGTTAATATTATTTACGTAAAGCGATTATATAGGACTAGTAATTAAAAAAGTCTTCATAGAGAGTTAGCGCTCGGTGGAAGCTAATAAGATAAATTTAATGAATCTACCTATTAGTGATGTTAATAACATCCGGCCTAGCCGTTATAATAATTAAGAAATAAAAGGATGGTACCGTCTATATGACTCCTTACCAGTCCTTTTTTTATTTTTAAAGGAGTAGTTATGAATCATTTAAGTGAATTACAAATTCAAAAGTTACTAAAACTATCTGATGAGTATGAAAGGGCTCTATATTTAGTCTCGATTCTTTTTGCAAATAAAAAAGATAAGGCAGGCTTACCATATATTAATCATCTAATAAGAGTAAGTATAAATGTTAACGAAAAAAACACAAAAGTAGCAGCTCTATTACATGATACTGTTGAAGATATTGAAAATTTTACTTTTGATGATTTAAAAGCACTAGGCTTTAATGAAGAAGTAATATCTTTAGTAAAATGGGTTACTAAAGATAAATATGATAAAGAATATACTCAAGAAGAAAAGAAAGAAATATATCATAAAAAAATAACTAGCATAATAGAAAGTGGTAATATAGAAGCAGTTAGATTAAAATATGCTGACATGTCAGATAACTTCGATGAAGAAAGATTGTCTAGATTAGATATTGATACCCAAAATAAATTAAAGAATAAATATGCAAATGAAATTATAAGATTAGAAAAATATTTAAAGGAAAATATATTATGAGAAAAGTTAAAGTAAATACAATCTATAAACATTATAAAGGTGATTTATATTTAGTCGAAGATATTATATATCATAGTGAAACTGGAGAAAAAATGGTAGCCTATAGGGCATTATATGGTGATAATAAACTATGGTGTAGACCATATGATATGTTTTTAGATGAAGTAAATAAAAATGGACAAAAATATCGATTTAAAGAAGTAAAAATAGAAAGTAGGAATAAATAATGATAGATATTAAATTGATAAGAGAAAATAAGGAATTAGTAAAAGAAAACATTAAAAAGAAATTTCAAGATGAAAAACTTCCTTTAGTAGATGAAATTTATGATTTAGATGTTGAGATAAGAGAAGCTAAAGTTAAAGGGGATAATTTAAGAGCAGAAAAGAATAAATTATCAAGTGAAATTGGCATACTTATGCGTGAGGGTAAAAAAGAAGAAGCCGAAGAAATAAAGAAAAAAATAGCTGATATGGATGCTCAAATTAAAATCCTAGAAATATCTGAAGAAAAGAAGAATGCCATTATTAAAGAAAAAATGTTGGTTATTCCTAATATTATTGATTCATCTGTACCAATTGGTAAAGATGATTCCGAAAATGTTGAAGTAGAGCGTTTTGGAGATCCTGTTATTCCTTCTTATGAAATTCCTTATCATGCTGATATTATTTTATCTTTAAACGGTATGGATAAAGAAGCTGCTGGAAGAACTAGTGGTGAAGGATTCTATTATCTTCTAGGAGATATTGCAAGACTACATGAGGCAATGATCGCTTATGCTAGAGACTATATGATTGATAAAGGATTTACTTATGCGATACCACCATTTATGATTCATAGTAATGTTGTAACTGGTGTTATGTCTTTTCCAGAAATGGAAGCTATGATGTATAAAATTGAAGGAGAAGATTTATACTTAATTGGAACAAGTGAA
>CACXEC010000054.1 GCA_902766545.1 uncultured Erysipelotrichaceae bacterium
AATGTTAAAGTAGTAATAGTTGGCCAAGACCCATATCATGGAGAGGGTGAAGCGCATGGATTATCATTTTCTGTTCAAAAAGGTGTTAAAATTCCCCCAAGTTTAAAAAATATTTATAAAGAAATATATGATGATTTGAATATTGAAGAACCTAACTGTGGAGATTTAACCAAATGGGCAAAAGAAGGCGTTTTACTTTTAAATTCATCTTTAACCGTTATTAAAGATAATCCAAATAGTCATCAGAACATCGGATGGAGTTTATTTACTGATTATATAATAAAGGTATTAAATGAAAAAACAGAACCCATAGTCTTTATTTTATGGGGGAATTTTGCTAAAGGAAAAAAGAGTTTAATAACTAATCCTAAACATTTAATAATAGAATCATCCCATCCATCCCCATTTAGTGCTAACTATGGCTTTTTTGGAAGTCATCCTTTTTCTAAAACCAATCAATTTTTAGAAAAAAATGGATTAGATCCAATTAATTGGCAATTATAATAATTGTCTTTTTTTTGTGAAATTTTTATAGTACAATATAATTGGTGAATAATATGTATAATAAGTCTCTACTTGATTCGCGATTATTCCAAACGGTGTTTTCATCTTATCCGATGGAAGTCCTTTCTGATGAAAAATTAATTATTGACTTAATTAGAAGATTAACTAACCAAATGAGAGGAATTAGTTCTTATAATTCAAAGGATAAATTTAAATTAGATTTATTAGAAAACTATCTTCTTTATCTTAATAGTAAATTAGTAAAATCAAAGGAAGAAATTAGATTATTAGAAATATACCAAAAAATATATCTCGAGCTTTTTAGTATGACAGATTATGAATATGCAATTGTTTCCAAAATATTTAAATATCGAAATCTATTTTTTAAATACAATGATTCAATCAGTTATGTAGATAAAAACAATGATTCTAATATTAAAGCACTAAGTATATACCAAAAACTTCAAAAAAATTTATATGTATCTAATTATGAGCTTAATTTTTTATTTGAATATTTAACAATTAATATTGATACAGAAGATCAAACTATAATTAGTATGCAAAATTCGTTAATAAGATATATGCTAAATAACAATTGTGATTATGGTATATATTCAAAAAATTTCCTATTAAACTTTTTTTCCCATCAATTTTCTTTGGAAAACGGCTATTACGATATTCCAATTTATATATGTGAAGATAATATTATAACCGGCGAACGAACCGCTGAAATTGGCATAGCAAGAAGCCGAGAGGGAATAGTAATGATTAAATCATCATTAGCATGTGGATTTACACGAGATATTTTAAAAGGATATTCAATGCCTCGGGATATAAAACTATTGCAAGCTCTATTTCATGAATTACAACATATTAAACAGCATACTGAGTTTGACAAAGATATAAGCATTACTAAATCATCATTTATTATGTTAAAAAATCAAATCTTTATAGAATATCTATCGACAAAAGGACAATATGAATACTTTGTTAATTATAGTTACCGTGAAATAGAAACAGAGGCTAACATTTTTGGCTGGATTCAGGCTTTCAAAGTGTTAAATTTATTTGCTCCTAAAAGAATCGGTGAAATGGAAATAATACGAAAAAAAGCCATAAAAGAAGATTATTCTAGAAGCATCGCATCACAAATAAATATAGCAACTAATAAAAGAGAAGAAATGGACTATTATAATGTTCAAAGATTATGTGAAATAGTTGAAAAGCATCCTGAAGTATTAAATAAATATCCAGCTTTAACTGAATTTTTCTATAAAAATGGTAAGATGAAAAGTCTGTTAGATTTAACAGAAACATATTACCAAATAAAGCATCAAAAGGGAGCATATAGTTTTTATAAAATTGATTTAGAAGTTTTTGATGAATTTTTTAAAGTAATTATTTTAAACAGTGGGATAAAAACACTACCAATAAGCCAAGACGAATATATGGCAACATTATTCGAAATTATCTATCATCTATTTATAAGGGAAGCTAAAAATATAGATGGATTAGTACATCTTATTGGAAGTGCAAATATTAAAGATATTGAACATTTTAGTCAATTAAGAAGAAATTATATTAAAATATTTAGAGATTATCTAATTAAAAATGAAGAACTAGTTAAGAAAGTTACAAAAACTGGCAAACTTATAGATTTTGATATACTAGAAAACACATACCAATCATCACTTAAAAAACTAGAAACTATTGATGCATATGTGAAAGGAAGAAACAATGGATTCAAATAAAAAAGAAATGACCTATACTGATGAAGAATTAACTGAATTTGCTTATATAATGGGACTAATTGAGTGTTTAAAAGAAGATGATTACGAAGGCGCTAAAGAAGTTCTAATTAAAGAAAAAGAAAAGATTGAAGAATAACCTTCAATCTTTTATAATTTAAAATCTTTTATATCATCATCAAACATATCTTTACCATCAAAGAAAGACTGAACTTTAATGTGATGAAATATAGCAACAATATTTGATGGAAATTTTTTAATCATTTTATTTAATACAGTTGTATATTTATTATAAAAAGACTTAGCTGCTTCAAGCTTTTCATTTATTTCATATACATTATTATAGTAATTTGTAAATCTTGTATCATTATCTAGTACCTCATAATCACCCTTAATTTTATTTATTAAAGAATCAAATTCAGTTAGTTTTCGTTCAAAATCAAAACTAGAAATATTAGTTTCTTTAATTTTTTTATACTCATCAAAAGTTTTTTCAGGTAACTTAGTTTCGTCAATAATAACATCCTTTATTAAGATTAATAAATCGTATTTTTTTCTAAGTAATTCATCAATAATACCTTCTGCTTCATTAATCTTAATTTTACAATTTTGTAAATTATTATATACAACGATATATATAATACCCAAAAGACATATAAATATTATAAGAGTTAAAATCACAAGCATAACAGAGTTCATATTATCACCATCATCATTATATCTATTTTGATTTGTTTAATCAATAATTTTTGATATACTAAATATATGGAAATAAAAGTTATTAAAGTAGGTTTTTTACAAACAAATTGTTATATTTTAACTAATAATAATCATCATCTAATAATTGATCCAGGAGATGACTTTGCAAAAATAGATAGTCAAATAACTGGAGTAATAGATGGAATAATTATTACGCATTACCATTTCGATCATGTTGGAGCTTTAAACGAGCTAGTTAATAAATACAATTTAAAAGTATATGATTTTAACAATTTGATTGAAGGAGATAACATTATTGAAAACTTTAAATTTAAAATGATTAAAACACCAGGACATAAATCTGATTTAATATCTTTATTATTTGATAACAAATTATTTTGTGGAGATTTTATTTTTGCAGGTGCAATTGGAAGAACTGATTTACCAGATGGGAATATTATTGACATGAAAAATAGTTTAAAAAAAATTTTATTACTAGATGAAAATACGATAATATATCCTGGACATGGAAATCAAACTACTATTAAAAATGAGAAAGATAATCTTAATTTCTTTATTAACGCTCAATAAAAAACATTCGAATTAAGAATGTTTTATTTTGAGTATGGATAATTATAATTGATTGGTTCTTCAAACTCTACATAATTTAAATAAATTAATAATATTAATTGCCATTTACCTGTAGATGGATTGCTCATAACCAAATGATCTTTACCTGCTTGTTCGATTATCCCTTCAAAAACTTTATCTCTCCAATCATTTGAATCGGGAAAAGAAAAAAATGCTTTAATTTTTTTACCCTTATTTAACCTTAATATGTTTTCAATATAACTTTGTTCATCAGTATAATTATCAGGACCACTTATATTTTGCGAAAAACTGCTATTTGGAAAGAATGCGCCATTCATATAATCACCTCTAAATAATGATATTCTTATTATCATTATTTATTCACAACTTGAATATTAATAAAATTAATGTATAATAAACGATCACAGGAGTGAAAAATATGGAAAAAGTTATTACCTCTCAAGCATCACTTGGAACTATTAGCATTCAAAAAAGCATAAAATCTATTATTTATGACATTGTTAATAAATTTTCTTTAGAATTAAATGAAAATGATTTAGACACATTAATTAAGTATTTAGCCTATTTTAATTACTATACATTTAAGCAAGATTTGTTTTCATATCAAGACCAATTAATTGTTATAGTTTATAGTACAGATGATCGAACAGGTTATATTAAATTTGATCAAACTAACCATACTATAGTTTTTATTGAAGACTGTATAATTACAGATTTTACAAGTAAAGAAAGAACTGATGTAATATATACTCCATTAGGAAAATGTATAGTTTATTCATTTAATGACTTTAATACAGCTATTTACTTTAATCCAAATTCATCAAAGAAAATAAGAATATTATCCGATCGCTCATTAAGTATTCCTAAAAATTTAGAGCCAGATGATATAAAAGATTTTAGTAATAATCCTGAGGACTTTTATAAAATACTTGAAGAATATAATTATTCCAGAATAATAAAACTAAATTTAGAATTTAAACCAGATATATTGACTTAATTATAAAAATCTTTATAATAAATTAACTAAGAAAGAGGGAAGTATAAATGTCAAAATATCGAGTTATGCTTCAAGAATATTTTAGAGCATACGATAATCCTTTAACTGAAGAAATTTCTAAATTAATACTATCATATTTAAAATTTTATGGCTATGAATCAGAGTGCGATCTAATAAGAAGTAAGAGTGGATTATATGAGATTAGTTTTACTAATCGAAAAAATTTAGCTGTTCTTAAGTTTGGAGAAGAATATGCAGTTTTAGTTGAATATGATGGTTTAGTCCCAGTATATCCTTTATGTAAAATGGACTTTATTAAGGGTGAAAGATTAGAGTATTTAGGCAATGCTAATAACAGATCTATAGTGTATACAAAAGAAGGATTTTCTAAGAGCTTCTTCTATGGTCCAAATAATTATATTGGTATGAACAAAGCAGATTATTTAAATAATAATATTAGAGAAGATATCTTTCCTGATGAATATAGAGATTTATCAGAATATGATACTCCAATGATGAGAATTGTTGCCAGTGCTGATTTTGCCAACGAAATGCGAGCTAAAAGATTTAATCCACCAGCATACTATGGAAGACAGTTTTAAAATGGATAATATGAGTTTTAAAGAAAAAGTAAAAGAATTATTTGCTTTAGATAATTATGGTGCCGATATTCTAAGTGAAGAAGAAGCTGAAACATTATTATGTTACTTAGATATGTATGGATATAAGAAAGCAGAAAGAGAAGGATGGACGAATCCTCCTGCTTCTCACTTTTATGAACTAGTTGACTCTAATGGTAGAAAAGCAGAAATATATTTTTATCTTTCTGAAAAAGAAGTAATGTTAATGGAATATGCAGATGAAAAGAGAAATATTCTTGCAAGCCAGACTTTATTTGTTTCTAAGAAAAGATACGATTATATCCCTGAAAGTGTAAATTTTGGAGTTATTTATACACATGATTCATATAGACAATCAGAATATATTAGAGCTAAGAATTACGAAGGATTTATAAGATGTATATGGAAAGATATAGATATACCAAACAAAATTAGAGAGCTTATTTTATTTCATAATCCAAATGAAAACGACTATATTAAACTAATGAACGTAAGAAATTATGCTAATAAATTAAGAGAAAAGAATAAAGAAAAGTGCAATGAAAAGATTTGATTTAAAATAAATTATCATTAATCTATAAAGTCATTTCAATTATTTACCTACTATTTCTTATATTAATGATTTACGTAGTAAGTATGAAAAGAAAGCTTCAGCAATGCATTTAGAATAAAAGCAATTTCAGTTGCTTTTTTTTATGATTTTAAGTATACTAAACTCAAGAAAGAAGTGAGATTATGCGCGAATTTACAGACCAAGAATTAGCAAGAAGAGAAAAATTAAAAAGTATTGTAAAGCCTTATCCAGATAAATATAATACCACCCATACTATATCTGAGGCTAGAGTATTACCAGATGGCACTAAAAATGTATCTATTGCTGGAAGAATAGGGTTTATGCGAAAAATGGGGAAATTATCCTTCTTTAAAATTAGAAATATTGAAGATGCTATTCAATTACAATTTAAAGTAGATGTTTTAGGCGAAGAAAAATATGAAGAAATGAAAACCACTTTTGACACAGGCGATTTTATTGGCGCTAAAGGAGAAATAATAACAACTCAAACCGGTGAGAAGTCACTTTTAGTTGAAGACTTTGTTTTCTTAGGAAAAGCTCTAAGACCATTACCGGAAAAATTTCATGGCCTTCAAGATACAGAAATTAAATATCGTGAAAGATATGTAGATTTAATTATGAATCAAGATTCAAGAGATTTATTTTTAGGAAGAAGCAAATTTTACTATTTTTTAAGAAAATTTATGAATGAGAATAAATTTCTTGAGGTTGAAACTCCAATTATTCAAACAACTGTATCTGGTGCTTCTGCCAAACCATTTTTTACTCATCACAATGCACTAGATATTGATTGTAATTTAAGAATTGCTCCAGAGTGTTATTTAAAAGAATGCAATGCTGCTGGTTATGAAAGAGTTTACGAAGTAGCAAAATGTTTTAGAAATGAAGGAATGGATCCTCAACATCTACAAGAATTTACGCAAATAGAATGGTATGCGTCATTTTGGAATTTTGAAGATAATATTGAATTCTTCCAAAGATTTATGCGTGAAACTTGTCTATATTTAAAAGGAACAACTGAAATTACTATTGGTGATAAGAATATTGATCTAGGAAAAGATTGGAACAGGGTTAATTATGTTGAAGCTTTAACAGATGCTCTTGGATTTGATTTTTTGAGTATAGAAGATGCTGAAGTATTAAGAAAAAAAATAATTGATTCTAAAAAGTTTACGGAGGCAGATTTAGTTGAATGCCATTCGTTAGCTCAATTAATTGACTTTTGTTATAAGAGATTGGTTAGAGCTAATATATTTGAACCAACTATTATGTGGAATTACCCAGCGGTATTAAAACCACTTGCTAGGAGAAATGATGAT
>CACXEC010000055.1 GCA_902766545.1 uncultured Erysipelotrichaceae bacterium
CCTAAATCTTTACCTAATTTACGATGATCTCTTTCTTTAGCTTCTTCTAATTCTTTTAAGTAATTATTTAAATCATTTTCATTTTCAAAGCATACTCCATAGATTCTTTGAAGCATTTTGTTTTTAGAATCGCCTTTAAAGTATGCTCCACTGAACTTTAATAATTTAAAGTTTTTAAGTTCTTTAACCGTATCAACGTGTGGTCCACGACAAAGATCAGTAAAGTCTCCTTGTGTATAACATGAAATGATTGTTGACTCTTCATCCATATTATTTATTAAATCTAATTTATATGGATCATCTTTAAACATTTCTAAAGCTTCTTCTTTACTAATTTCGTGTCTTACAATTCTTTTACCATCTTTTACTAAACGTTTCATTTCTTTTTCAATTAATGGTAAATCTTCATCAGTTAATACTTTATCTCCTAAGTCAATATCATAATAAAATCCATCAGTAATAACTGGTCCAACCCAAAATTTGGCATTAGGATATAAATGTTTAACGGCTTGAGCCATTAAATGGGCACATGAGTGATTTAACTTATTTAGTCTTTCATCTTCTTTAATATTAATCATTATATTCCTTCTTTCTAAAATAAAAAAGGATTGGTAAGGAGCCAAAAAGGCGGTACCATCCTTTATTTAACTTAATTATGATAACGGAATTACCGGGATTCCTTTCGGATCCAGTTCATAGGTAGTAATTATTATTCTATTTTAATTGTTTACACCATACACAATCTCTCTATAAAAACTAGAATAATAATCTTGTCCTAATCAAAACTTTTATAGTTTTAGTTTAACACTTTTAATAAAAATGTCAACTAATTATATTTTTCTGTATGTTTATTAATTAAATCTTTATCTTCAAAATAATTAATACGCATAGCACGTTTTACTTCTTCAATCTTATTTTTTCCCACTAAGCTGGCTTTTTTAGTTCCATCTTCAAGAATTTTATATACTTCAGGTATTTTCTTTTCATACTCTTTTCTTCTAGCGCGTATTGGCTCAAGTTCTTCTTGAATAACATTATTTAAAAATCTTTTAATTTTTACATCACCAAGTCCGCCTCGTTTATAATGGGCTTTTAATTCATCTAAGTTTTGATATTCTGGTAAATATTTTTTAAAATGTTCATCTGTTGCAAAAGCTTCTAAATAAATGAATACTGGATTGTTTTCTACTTCACCAGGGTCTTCCACTTTTAAATGATTTGGATCTGTAAACATACTCATTATCTTTTTTTCAATTACTTCTGGTTCGTCAGATAAGTAAATACAGTTGCCAAGTGATTTGCTCATTTTTGCTTTTCCATCTAATCCTGGTAGCCTTTGAGCATATTTACTTTCAGGCAATACTGCATTTGGTAATACTAAAGTTTCGCCATAAAGATTATTAAAACTTCTGACAATTTCTCTTGTTTGTTCAATCATTGGAAGCTGATCATCACCAACAGGTATGGTATTTGCATCAAAAAGGGTTATATCAGCAGCTTGAGAAACTGGATAAGTCAAGAAACCAACCGGTATACTTTTTTCAAAATTTCTTAATTTTATTTCATCCTTAATTGTTGGATTTCTTTGAAGTCTAGATAAAGTAACTAAGTTCATGAAATAAAATGTTAACTCGGTAAGTTCTGGAACACCAGATTGAATAAATATTGTTGTTTTTTTAGGATCAATCCCACATGCTAAATAGTCAAGTGCTACTTCAATGACATTTTCTCTTACTTTATCTAAGTTATCAAAATTGTCGGTTAAAGCTTGAGCATCGGCTATTTCAATATATATATCATTATATAAGCCACTATTTTGAAGTTCTACTCTTCTTTTTAAAGAACCTACATAATGTCCTAAATGAAGTCTTCCGGTTGGTCTATCTCCGGTTAAAATTATATTTTTCATATATCTCCTTTCAATTATAAATTTTTAGTTAGTATTGTATTCCCCAAAGAACTAAATGATTGGCCTTTTTGCCACATACAATGCATTTATCGTCGATTAATTCTTCATCTAATATGCATCTTGATTTAGTTCCTTTTATTTCTTTCATTTTAAGTTCACATTCTTCACTTCCACACCATGAAGCTTTAACAAATCCTGGATGTTTATCCATTATTTCTTTAACTTCATCTAATGTATGAGCTTCGTATGTTTTAGATTTTTGATTTTCTAAAGCTTTTTTGTATAAATTATCTTGGATATTGTCTAGTAAATTTTTCGTATATTCAACTATGTTTTCATCTAAAGATACAGTTATTCTTTCTTTAGTATCTCTTCTTGCAATAGTCAAACATCCATTTTCTAAATCTCTTGCCCCTATTTCAATTCGTACTGGAATACCTTGAACTTCTGCTTCTGCAAATTTAAATCCAGGAGTTCTTTCAGTATCATCTATGTAGCAAGAAATATTATTCTTAATTAATTCTTCTTTAATTTGCTTTGTCTTTTCTTTTACTTTATCATCAGTTCCGATTGGAATAATAGCTACTTTTAATGGAGCAATTTTTGGTGGTAATACTAAACCATCATCGTCAGAATGAACCATTATTAAAGCTCCTATCATTCTAGTTGTTGTTCCCCATGATGTTTGATAAGCATATTCTTCTTTATTATCTTTATTTAAAAATTTTATATTATAAGCTTTAGAAAACTTTTGACCGAAATAATGTGATGTTGCTGATTGAAGTGCTACACCATTATACATTAGTGCTTCAACGGTTAGGGTATATTCAGCTCCAGCGAATTTTTCTTTTTCGGTTTTTCTTCCAGTTACAACAGGAATAGCTAAATATTCTTCAAAAAATCTTTTATAAGTTAATAGCATATCATTAGTTTCTTTTTCAGCTTCAGTGCTGGTAGAATGAACTGTATGTCCTTCTTGCCATAAGAATTCCCTACTTCTTAAAAAAGGTCTAGTTTCTTTTTCCCAACGCATAACATTACACCATTGATTATATTTAAGTGGTAAATCTTTATAACTTTTTACCTTCAAAGCATAGTAATCTGAAAATAAAGTTTCACTTGTAGGTCTAATACACATTTTTTCATCTAACTCTTTATTTCCACCAATTGTAACCCAAGCAACTTCAGGAGCAAAGCCATTTATTAATTCTCCTTCTTTTTGCATTAAATTTTCAGGAATTAATAATGGCATATAAATATTTTTATGTCCACTTTCTTTAAACATATTGTCTAAATTTTTTTGCATTTCTTCCCAAATAGCATATCCATTCGGCTCAATAATCATACATCCTTTTACACTTGAATACTCACAAAGATGTGCTGCTTTAACGACATCTGTGTACCATTTTGCAAAATCAATATTTCTACTTGTAATACTTTTATTTGCCATAATAATTCCTCCATTTCAGTTATATTTTACCAAAATTAGTTAATAAAGTCTATTTTCTATTAAATTATTATTTATAAAATAAAAGAAAGCTATTGCTTTCTTATTTTTCACCAACAACTGATAATGTTCCGGATGAAATACTTTCTGCGATATTTAATAATTCAGTTCCTGATAGTTTATCACTAGAAATATAAAAATCAACGTTATTACTTGTCCAGTACAATGAATTTGAACTTAAAGCTCCAAATGTTTCACTTAGCATAAGTGGTTCTCCATATACAGGAATAATTTCAAATTCACTTTTTGCAGTTGCTTTTTCTTCTACTAACGTAAATGGGGAGTCGCCAGTAAATGTTAAGATAATTCTGTTACCATTATCTGTATTAACTGTATCTTTGCTATTTAAATATGTATTTGTAGGTAAATACAAGGGATAGATTATATCATCCATTTTGCCAGTTGTAGCTTCTTCCTTACAACAGTCAGTATCAATTAATGATTCTAATTTAAAATAATCATCTTTAAATGTTGGTTTATAATCAATACTATTATATTTTACTGTTATTTTAATATTATCTGAATTATCTAATACTTCCACTTTTTCAATAGATAACTTATCATTTAAATAGATTTTTTCTTTAACTAAATTAGCATTATTAGGATAGTTTACTTTGGTAGTAATTATATATCCATCTTTATTTTTCTCACTAGTAGATGAACTATCTTCTTTAACATCTTTAATAATCGAATCTATCAAATAACCTTGTGAACCATTATTAGGCCATTCTGATTGAAATTTAAAGCTTTTATTTAAATTAGGTGTAACAACATAAACCCCTTCTTCGTTTCTTAATAATACCTGTTCATGATTATTAATTGTATTAGTTAAATTTACTCTATAATAATCTTTACTTTTAGCTGATACTACATCATATGTGAATGTATCTTCATTACTAATAATGTTCATTGTTCCTTTAATTAAATATGATGATTTTTTTTCATTATCTTTTATAAATTTTTCTTTAATATTTAATTCATCTTTTTTATTACATCCGACCAATCCTAAAAATAATAATAAAAGAATAAAATATTTTTTCATTTAACCTCCTAAATAAATATATTTTTATTTTTATTATTTATGTATATTATTTTTTTATTATTCCATACTAATATTAGAAAAGAGGTTAATATGACAACATTACAAAAAATATGTTTAGCAATTACAATAATAGGTGGAATTAATTGGGGATTAATTGGTCTTTTAGATTTCAATTTAGTAGAAGCAATTTTTGGTGCTGAATCAATAATTCCAAGAATTGTATATTCATTAGTAGGACTTACAAGTATGATCAATATTGGTATTTTATTAATGGATTTAGATATGCATGATTAAAAATAGATGACTACAAGTAGTCATCTAATTTTTTTCTACAATATAAATATTCTTATCAATTGTAACTAATATTAATTCTCCTTCTTTATCATATCCTAAATCTTTAACATATTCCCAAGATAGTTTAACTTTATATCCTTTAAATGTTTGATCTTTAATTGTATAATCAATGTTTTCAATATTATTAATTGTTACATTGCTTACCTCAGGAAGTTCTTGTTTTCTAAAGTTATTAGAATTATCTTCTAAATATTTATATATTGTGTTTTGGACATTCAATTTAAAGTTTTCAACTGCATCAGGATAAACGAATTGTTCTCCACCTATTTCATATTTATTAATCTTATTATTTAGAGTATATAGATCAATTATAAACATTTTAGATATTGATTTAGCATATTCTTCTTTATTTATTTCATTACTTTCTAAATTCTTTTTTAAAATCTTAAATTCACTCTTATATAGTTCTTTATCATTTGATTTTAAATTATAGTTATATCCGCTAATTGAATCTAAATTAGATATTCTAACTACTTCTGGTTTTCTATTTAAGAACCAGAAAATAATGCCACCTATTGCATATACAAGTATTATTATAAATATAAATAATAATATTTTCTTTTTCATTTTTCCTCCTATTTTATTTCTTCTGTTTCTTTATTACTACTAGCTTTAATTAAATCGTGAGTAATTATTCCATCAGATATTTCAATAACTGTATCTGTATACTTTTTGCAATTATCAATGTAATCATCTGATAATATTTCATCACCTGAAATGGTTTTATACTCTTGCTTTGAGTTATGATAATACACTTTATTGGTTAAAAAATTTCCATTAGGAAATGCAACAATATTATCATCTTTAATTTCAAATATATCATGTCCTAAAGCATATTTATTATATAATCCTAGCATATTAGCTAATGTTGGATAAACATCTATCATTCCCATATAATAATCTATTTTTTTGTGAAACTCTTGATTTTTACTCCAAATTATTAATGGAGTTTTTTTATTTAATTCATTAGCATAATAATCATAATTAATATAATTATCATCTTCTTTTTCATAGATTTTACCTGTTGTAAAATCAAAATTATAATAATTACTATATTCATTTATAGCTAGTTTAGGATCATGATCTCCATATAATACAAAGATTGTATTATTAAAATACTCACTGTTTTTAATATTATCAATAAATAAACCTAAAGCTTCATCGGCATAGTGGCTACTACGAATATAATCTCCTAATTTTGTATTTTCTAAATATGAATAATTTATAGTTTCATCTTTATTATTAATTGTATAGGTTAAATCTATTTGTTCAAATAATTCATTATTATCAAAGGGAGTATGATTTGATAGCGTTATAATTGTGCCCATATATTTATTATTTTGGCTTTCAATAGTTTCTAAAATAGGAATTGATTGATTAAAAAATGATTTATCGGATAATCCTAGTCCAACTATTTCATCTATATTATATGAATTGCTAGAATAAAAATCTTTATATCCAAGACTTGGATGCATATTATTTCGATTCCACATTAATGCTTTATTAGCATGCATACTAAAAGTATAATATCCTTTAGATGTTAATTCTTTTTGAATACTTGGATATTCCCTATTAAAATAACTAACAAACACGGTACCACTTATGGCAGGCATTAAAGATGTACTTAAAGTAAATTCTGTATCACTACTAGTACCTGCACTAATTTGAGGATAAAAATTACTAAAGTATATTCCTTCTTCCGATAATTTAGTAATATTTGGCGCAATTGGTACATCATTTATTTTTAAATCAATAAGAAAGTCTGTTATGCTTTCCATATGAATAAATATAATGTTATAATCTTTAAATATATTTGTGTATTCGTTATTGCTTTTCTTTATAGTATTTTCATTATAATAATCGTTAAATCTTTTTAATGCAACATCATAACCAAACCAAGAATCTATAGTTGGTCTTAAGGTATTAAATAAATCATTAATTTGGTATATTATAATTCCAAAACGATTAACAACTATTTCACGATTCCATTGTTTAGCTAAACGGTTAAAATCAACAATATTTAAAGATAAAGTACCTATTGCAGTTATTGCAAGGCCAATAAAAAGTGTTTGCTTAAATGAATATTTATTATCTTTTTTCTTAATTAATACTTTAATATCCTCTGTTTTAGATAAATAATGATTAATTATAATAAAAATTATAGGAGCAAGTAAATATATAAATTGGACCAAACGAATTTTCTCTATGAGAGCATCTCCTACTTCTCCGACTTGTTTTAAAGCTGTAATTAGACTAAATGAAGCATATGAACTATAAAATTCATAATAAATATTATTAATTATGCATATTATTGATAAAATAATTAAGCATATTAATAAATAAGTGTATTCTTTTTTATTCTTAATTAAATAAGTTAATGATCCAAATATAATTGGAATAGATATATCAAAGATTAGGGGATGAAAACTAAATAACGATCCATTCGTGTTAAACCTAATTAAAATACAACATATTGTAGAAAGAATAGAATAATAGCAAAATAGTTTATTATAGATAATATATTCTTTAAAGCCATGAAAAAATCTATTAATTTTGTTTTTCATATCTAATCCCTTTCTATTTAATATATTTTATCACGGATAGGTAAAAATGTAAATTTTAAAAAAAACTTGACATTTTATAAAAATAGTGTATAATAATACCTCGTTAAGGGGGAAATATTAATATGGAAAATAGTGAAATTAAGAAAAGAGCTAATGAAATAATAGCACCATTTATGAATCAACCATCAATTAAACCTACTACAACTATGGTTAGATTAAAAAGTGGTGAAACTACAAGTGTTAGTGACAGTCATTTTGGTGTTTTAAATGTAGCTTCAACTTATAATATGATTACTGATGCAAGACTTACTACTGGTGAGGTTATTGAAAGAGTTGTAAGATCAAATTATTATGAATTAAGAAATCCTGAAAATGCTGAGCTTTTAGATGAAGTAATAGCTCGTATTACAGAATTAAGACAACCAAAAGAATATACTGGTCCAGTAAAAAGTTTTAAATAAAAAATCGCAAGTTAGCGATTTTTTTATTATATTAAATATCTTCTAAATCAACATTTTCTTCTTCTAATAAATCTTTAAATTTTTCTTTAAATCTAGCTACTTCCTTTATTTTAGCATCAGGATATATATTTCTAGCATTACATACAGCTTTATAAATATGTTTAATTCTTACCTCTTTTGCATTTTCAAATACAGCATAACTAAAAGCATTAGCTAAAATTGTTAAAGTAATATCTGGATATCTCGATGATATTTCATATACTCTTTTATATTCGCTGGTCATTTCAGTTAAAAATCTAAAGATATTTTCTTTTTGGAAATCAGTATATGCTAGTTTTACATTAAGCTTTTTTTCGAATTTAGGATAAGTTCCCATTAAAATCTTAACTACAGTTTCAGCATCCGCTTCAATAACATCTATTTTAATAAATCTTCGTAAAAATGCTCGATCTCTTAAAATATATGATTCATACTCTTCAGTTGTTGTAGCTCCAATCATTTTAATTGTGCCACGGTCTAAAAATGGCTTTAACATGTTTGCAAAGTCAATATTACCATTTACACCTGATTTGTTAACTAGCAAGTGTACTTCATCAATAAAAAGGATTGTATTGTCCCTATTTTTTAATTCTTGTAGTAATAGTTCAAGTCTAGAATCAGTATTACCATCTTCAGTTGTACTAGAGCCCATTAAACTTGGAATGTTTATCTTTATTATTTTCCAATTCTTTAATGCATCGGGAACATCTCCTCTAATAATACGATATGCAAGTCCTTCAACAATTGCCGTTTTACCAATACCTGCTTTACCAGTTAAAAGAGCACCTTTATCAGGTGTTATAAGTGCTAGAATCATCTCATTAATTTCTGCATCTCGGCCAATTGCTGGATTTGTAATATATTCTTTATCAGTTAAATCTTCACCATAACTCTTAATAATACTTAATTTATTATCATTATTATTAAATTCTAGGGTTTCAATATTATTATCATTTAAATCTAGTGTTTCCATTATTTCACGCCCTTACCTATGTAATTATACCATATTAATTATTATTTAAAAAGGTAATATTGTCTTTTTATATCCACCTAAAGCCATATAACAGTCATATGATGTAATAAATGCTGTTTCATCTATTTGAAGTACTTTTTCTTTTAATTCTAAATATGTATGATATGGAACAATAACTAATAAGATAGGATCTTTTTTTATAAATAATCCTCCTAAATTTCCCATCTCGGTAACTCCTAAATTAAGCTCAAAGTTTAACTTATTTTCAATTTCTTTCCACTTATTACTTCTTATAAAACACATTTTACTGTCATTTATTCCTAGCATTACTATATCAACCAGTTTCGATGATATTAAAAGAATAATAATTGCATAAATAGCATTGGTAAAACCAAATACTAGAGCTCCGGCAGCAATTATAATCGTATTAATTATCTTTAAAGCTGAACCTGTAGATATTTTAAAGAATTTTACGAATAAAGTAGCAATAATATCGCTACCACCGGTATTAAAACCTCCACGATAAATCATTCCGTTACTTATTCCTTGTAAAAATGCTGCTAAAATAATCATTATAAGTTTACTACTAAACGTAATATTTATTGATTTGGCCATTGGCTCAGTTAAAGTAATCATAATCATAAAAACAATTGATCCAATAATAGTATTAATAGTTTTTTCTTTGCCAAATGTTATATAGAAAACAATAGTTAATATAACTGTAGACGCGTATATAAAGTAACTTGTTGAGATGCCAGTTAATTGTTTAATGATAATGGCAAGTCCAGTCATACCTCCAACAACGATATTATTTGGTGCTAAAAAAACATTATAATTAAATGCAAAAATAAAGCACGAAATAATTAAGAATAATAATCTTAAAGGGTAGTTTTTTTGGTTAACTATTTTTATTAATTGAGTATTATTGCGACGAATAAATTTAAACATATTCTCACCTATTATAATAATACTTGTTTTTTAAATTTTAGTAAAGAAAAAACTCACTTATGTGAGTTTTAATTATTCCATAATTTCTGTTACAGTACCAGCACCTACAGTACGTCCACCTTCACGAATTGAGAACTTAGTTCCGTTTTCTAAAGCAACCATACTA
>CACXEC010000056.1 GCA_902766545.1 uncultured Erysipelotrichaceae bacterium
ATAAATAAGAGAAATAAATTGAATATACATGTGATATTTAAATATTTCAAACAATTTATTAAAAAGAGATAGTTTTAAAAGTAGATTATATATTTTCTAGCTTCTTGCTATTTAAAAATCCTACTCAAATTTTATGGTTCTATTTAGAAAGGAAAAGTATTTATGTACAAATGTTTTAGATTAATAAATGGAATGGATCTAAAGAAAGAAATTGAAAAGTATGCAATTGATAATAATATTTCTGGTATTATTATTTGCTCTGTTGGAAGTTTAAAAAAACTAGTAATCCGCTTAGCAGATGGAAAAAATATTCTTGAAAATGAAGGAGCATTTGAAATAGTTAGTATTACAGGAACATTATCTCCTAATGGAGTTCATATTCATATTGCTGTCTCTGATGATTTAGGTAATACAATAGGAGGACATTTAAAAGAAGGATGCATAATTAATACAACAGCTGAAATATGCTTAGAGATTTTTGATAACATACAGTTTAACAGAGAATATGATGATTCAACAGGATATGATGAATTAGTTATTTATGATCAATAAGTAATACTTAAAAAAGTAGAAATATATTTATTTAACACCACGTATTTTTAAGATATTCAAAACTACAACTAAACCATTTGTGTAGTTTTTTTATCTAATTATTTTACTACTTAAATTATTATTTATAAGAATCTTTAATTAATAATTATTTATGTTATAATTATTAAAGAAAGTGAGTTTTAAATAATGAAAAAAATATTTGGTGAAATTAACTTAACTTGGAAAAAACTTATTATTTTTGCAATTGTATGTGGCGTTTATACCGGAATTATGGCCATTTTGCCAATCACAAGAGATACATCATTTAGAGATATAAGCATTACATTTGAATGGTGGATACTATTTGGAATATTAATAATTATCAATAGTAAATCTCCTAAAGATTCTGCTTTTAAATGTTTTATTTTTTTCTTAATAAGTCAACCATTAGTATATCTAGTACAAGTTCCATTTTATGAATTAAAATGGGAAATATTCAAATATTATCCTGGATGGTTTGTATGGACACTTTGTACTATACCTATGGGTTTTATAGGTTACTACTTAAAAAAAGATAAATGGTGGGGACTATTTATTCTTACACCAATACTTTTATTTCTCGGATATCATTATAATGGTTTTTTATCTGAAACTTTATCATTCTTCCCCAATCATTTAATAAGCACGATTTTTTGCTTAACAACGCTAATTATCTATCCATTATATATTTTTAAAAATAAAAAAGTAAGAATCGCAGGTATCATAATTAGTATTATTATTATAATAACCATGTCTATTTTTGCAACAGCAAATAAAAGCATGTATAATACCACTATTTTGATTAGTTCTCCCGAAAAAGTTATTTTTGATAATACCTATAAAGTATCATTAGAAGACGAAAAATATGGTAAAGTATTTATTGTATATGAAAAAAATATTGAAGATTATATGGTGAATGCAGAATTTAACAAAACCGGAAAAACTAAATTTATAATTGAATCTCCTCAAGGAGAAAAACATATATTTGATTTAACGATTAATCGAAGTAGTTATCATATAGAAGAAATAAAGAACTGATTAATGGAGGATTAAAAATGAATAAAAAATTAGATAATATAAATTGGGGATCTTTTATGTCAAAGGCTTTTATCTTTAGCGGAATATTTGCATTTTTATTCTTACTATTAATTAGCTTTTTAATTAATGACTTAAATGGTATTATTTTTGGTGCCCTTTTTGGATTGTTCTTTATTACAATTGGCACAATAATTCCAATTATATCTAAACAAAATGCTATAATAGCAACATCAATCATCTTTGGAGTTTTTTCAATATGGATGATTATTGTTACAGGTATACTATTATTATTCTTTTCTTCATCAGAAATAGCCATGATTTTTGCTAAAATATTATCACTATTGTCTGGAATATTCTTAATATCTACTATATTACTACTAATACATGCCAAAAATAAAAATAAACTTAAATTATATAAACCAGCTCCAATTAAATGTAAAATGACTATTAACGAGCTGTTAAATAGTGCTGTTAATGATCTAAAAGTAAATGATGAACCATGGGAAATTTTCATTGAAAATAATAGTATTATTGCAAAAATTAATTGGAAAAATACAACTAATTTCTCTTTTACAGGTATAACAAAAGAAATGGAAAACTTTGAATATAGAATTAATCTTTTTGATAATTATAAATATACTGAATTTTTTAAAACTAATTCAACTAATGCCAATTTAAATCCTACTTCTGCTTCTGCAAACTACAGTAGTTTTTATGGTATTGTGTTGAGAGACTATGATTCTATTGAATTCGGAATAAACCATAACACAAAAGAAAAAGGTATAATTACAACCCATTTTAGCACAGATGAAATAATAAATAAGATGCGAAAGTATGTTGAAGAAAGAGGATACAGGTTAAAATAACAGTATTCTTTTTTTAATATAATAATATAACATTTAATTATTATATAAATATATCATTTATATTAAAAAATTTTCAAAAAAAAAATATGATATAATTAATTAGAAGGAGATTAATTATGAAAAGAATTGTAAGATTACTTGTTATTTTTAGTTTGTTACTTTTAACAGGATGTAAACAAAAAACGATTAAAATACCAACTGTATCAAATATTGAACTTGGAAAAGGACAATTTATTGAACAGTTAGTTCCCGTTAAAATTAACAATACAAACGATACAATCACTATTACATCAAAAGTTAAATGGGAAGTTCCAGAACATGAAGCTGGAACAACAGTTAGCTTTGCAATAGCTATTCCATACACTATTACTATTGATGGAATAAACTATAATGGTATATATGAATTAGGCGATTCAGCATGGAATACACCGGATAACAACCCAAAATATGACTTTAGAGTAACTAATCTAACTGGAAATGGTGATATAGAAGTCTTAATTACAAACAAAGCCTAGCATTTATATTAAAGTCAAGTTTGCAATAAACATAAAGATACATAATTAATTTATGTATTTTTTTTTATTTATAACATAAAAATGCAATTAACCCATAAAAATGTTATAATACTTTCTAGGAGATGAAATAAATGAAAATACCATTTAATAAGGGAAATATATTAATTCCTAAAAATGTGGACATGCATAAGTGGAGTGTTGTTGCATGCGACCAATATACTTCTGAGCCAGATTATTGGAATGAAGTTACAAATATTGTTGGAGACAGTCCTTCAACTTTAAATCTTACTCTTCCAGAAATATATTTAGAAGATAAAGATGTTGAAGATAGAATCAAAAAAATTAATGAAAACATGAAAAAAATGATCGATGATGATTTATTTACCGAATATAAAGATTCAATGATCTATCTTGAAAGAACTCAAAATGATGGTAAAGTTCGCGAAGGTTTAATGGGTATAGTTGATCTGGAAGACTATTCTTATGAAAAAGGTTCTCAAACACTTATAAGAGCTACTGAAAAAACTGTAATTGAAAGAATACCGCCAAGAATGAAAGTTAGAGAAAATGCATTATTAGAATTACCACACATTATGATTTTAATAGACGATGATAAAAAAGAAATTATTGAATCTTTAAAAAACAAAGTAACAGACAATGATGTGGTTTATGACTTTGATTTAATGCAAAAAGGTGGTCATATTAAAGGATATAAACTTAGTGATAGTGATGCAAATGAAGTTTTAATTAAACTAGAAAAACTAGCTGATAAAGATTCCTTTGAAGCAAAATACGATGTTCATGATAAAGGAGTATTATTATTTGCTATGGGTGATGGAAACCACTCACTTGCTACTGCCAAGGCTTGCTATGAAAAACTAAAAGAAAATATGAGTGAAGAAGAATATTTGAACCATCCAGCTAGATACGCTTTAGTAGAACTAGTAAACTTACATAGCCCAGCCTTAGAATTTGAAGCAATTCATAGAGTATTATTTGACATTGATACTGAAAAATTCCTAGACGAATTATATAAATATTATGATATTAATGAGGAAGGTAATGGTCAAAAATTTGAACTAGTTACTAAAGATTTTGATAAAGTATTATATATATCTAATCCAAAATCTAATATCGCTGTAGGGTCAATTCAGATATTCTTAGACGAATATTTACAAAATAATAAAGGAAAAATAGATTACGTTCATGGAGAAGATGTAACCAAAGAATTAGGATCAAAGCCTAATAATGTTGGAATCATTTTTGACGCTATGGATAAAGGTGATCTATTTAAAACCGTAATTCTAGATGGAGCCTTACCAAGAAAAACATTCTCTATGGGACATAGTCATGATAAAAGATTTTATCTAGAAGCAAGAAAAATCAAATAAAAAGAAGATATTATTTATCTTCTTTTTTTAATCTTCTAGTTTTTTTAACGGGTTCTTCTTCACTCTTTTTTTCAGACTTTGGTAAAGCATCTTTACGAGATAAGTTAAGTCTACCCTTATTATCATATCCCAATGATTTAACCACAATCTCATCGCCTACTTTAACAATATCACTTGGTTTGTTAACTCTTTCATGAGCAAGCTGTGAAACATGAACTAATCCTTCACAACCATCCCAAAGTGATACAAAGCATCCAAAATCTTCAACTTTAACAACTTTACCAGTATAGATTTTACCATCTTCAACTTCTCTTACGATATTTTCAATTCTTTCAATTGTTTTTCTAATTACATCTTTATCTGTATGATATACAATTACTTTACCATCATCTTGTAAATCAACTTTTACAGCATCTTTATCATTTACAGTTTTTACACCTTCTGGAGAACATTCTAGAATTATCTTAGTTATCATTTCTCCACCACGACCAATTACATCTTTAATCTTATCAGGATTAATATTAATCATTTCAATTTTAGGAGCATAAGGTGATAATTCTTTACGCGGCTCTGAAATAACCCCTTCCATTAAATCTAAAATTTGCATACGTGCTTTTTTAGCTTGCTCCAATGCTTCTTTTAATATTGATTTAGTAACTCCTTTAATCTTTATATCCATTTGAAGAGCAGTTATACCATTCCTCGTACCAGCTACTTTAAAGTCCATATCTCCCATATGATCTTCTATTCCTTGGATATCAGTTAAAATAGTATATTTTTTACCCTTAGTAATTAATCCCATTGCAATACCAGCTACTGGAGCTTTAATAGGAACTCCTGCAGCCATTAATGACATACATCCAGCACAAATAGTAGCTTGTGAACTTGATCCATTTGATTCAAGTATTTCTGATACTAC
>CACXEC010000057.1 GCA_902766545.1 uncultured Erysipelotrichaceae bacterium
AATATTATCTACTGTTAATTGTAGTGATCCATTTCTAGTTCTTGCCATCAATAAATGTGAATCATCATGATTATACTTTAATGGTACATCTGACATATCACAATTATCCAATGCTTTAGGATCTATTATTTCTGTCATACCATAATGAGTTGCTGCATTATTAAAAATAATTGCATAACCTTCTATAATCATTTTATCTTCATCATTATCAACGGCTTTAAATTCAACATTTAACATTCTTGTTTCTTTATCATTTTTCATCATCATCATCTCCTTCTCCATCTACTTTGTTATTTTTATTACCAACTTGATATTGATTAGCAATATCTCCATCTATATGGTTTAAATCTTGCATAACAACTTGTCCTTTTCCATCTGGTAAAGGTTCTAAATTAAGAACTTCTCTCATTTCATCAACCATTAATAAGTTATTAGCATATCTAATCAAGTTAATTTTTGTATTATTGCTAGCATATTGTAATCTATTACTTGTAAAAATAATTTCATTGCCATGATAGATTTCATTTTGTGTAAATATTTTATTAGTAAATTCTAAACTCATTTGTAACCCAATAGGTTCTAATACAGATTCATAAAAAGCATTCCATTGATCTTCTGAATATTTAGATTGAACTATTTCTTCACATAATCCAAAATAAGATAATATTTTATTATCTATACTTTTTATTTGACTATCCGATGCTGTTGTAGGTTTAACTTCTACTGGAGTAAATTTTGTAGTAGCATCTGTTCCAGCTATTCCGCTACCATCACCATTTTCTCCAATAAAGTCTTCTACAAATTGGTCTCTCATTTTCTTTACATCTGCTGGTTTTAACATTGCTTGAGTACTTTGAAGTACACCTTTTATACTTTGAGTAGTTTTAATTGCATTTACTATTCCTTCATCTAGAACATGTTTTATTGATAATGTTTTAACAATAGGTTTGTTGTTTCCACCTGTTATACCATCATCTCCAACAAATCTTGTTAGGTGGATGCAATCTTTTAATGCAACAAATCTTTTTTTACCATTTCTGAATTGAAATTGAAGCCATATTTCATCTTTATACTCATATAACTTAGTTGTGTGATAATGCAATGGATAAAGTCCTAATACTTTAAGATTTTCATCTCTTAAAATATAAACAAATGCATTATTATAAAGCATTAATTCACTAATAATTTGATAATAAAATTTAAAAGCATTTTGTATTTCATTTGGTCGTTTACTTAATAATCTCCATAAATTATCATTTAAATTTTCAAATCCATTTCCTTTTGTTCTAATGTGTTTTGGATTAAATTTAGCACCATTTCTAGCAATTGTATCAACACAACTTCTAATATCTGCATCATCATAGTATCTTCCATCATAATTAGTAAAGACTGCTTTATAGCCATTAAGAATATGAAATTCTGTTGCTGTTGGAGGTGCTGTTGTATTAGACTCACTTCCAAATATTCTGCTAAATAAACTTCTTTTTTCTTTAGCCATCTTCTTCTACCTCCTCATCAATATAATTTAAATATTCCTGTTGTTTTTCAATAAAAATACAGTAAGCATCTATTAAACTTACTGCACCATCTATTCTTTGCCTAGATTTTTCTTTTACTGGTCTTATGTTTTCATTTTCATCTTGTTTTATCGAAACATTAGATAAACACCATTTTAGTATTGGATTATTATCATAATTTATTTTTTTATCTATTAAATCTGCTCTCATTTGTTTCATTGGTCCTGACATTGTTTTAGCACCTTGCCTAACTTCAACCATATTAAAGCCATAACTTTTCATTTCATCACACCAAAATTGAGCATTCCAACTATCATATCCTACAAACAATGGTCTTAAATCAAATTCTTTTACTTGTTCTAAGAACCAATTAGTTACATCATGATAATCTATTTTAGAATCACCACTTAATCTTAACCAGCCACTTTTTAACCACTTATCATATGGAATTTTATCTTCAATAACTTTTTTATCTAACATATTAGTTGGAATCCAATACATTTGCTTTATTTTTATTTCTTTATTTTGAACTCCTAATAATGTAGCACAAGTTAAGTCAGTTGTAGAACTTAAATCAACTCCAGCAATACAATAACAATCTTTAAATTCACTATATTTCTTCTCGTTGTTTAATTCTTCAAATCTTAACCAACTTTGAGTACCAGTCTGTCTAACATTAAAGTCTTTACATAATAAATTAGTTAATTTAGTAGGATCATTTAATGCTTTTTGTACTTGATTCCTTAAATAAGAGATTTTTTTAGATATTCCTAAATTAGGATTTGCTTTATACCAAC
>CACXEC010000058.1 GCA_902766545.1 uncultured Erysipelotrichaceae bacterium
AATTTATGTTAAAATAGAAAAGTGCGTAAAAATAGAACACAAATATCTATATATATGATAAAATAATTAGTAGTAATGAGAGTGGTAAATATGACAAAAATAATTTCTTTAGTAAATCAAAAAGGTGGAGTTGGAAAAACAACAACGAGTATTAATTTAGCATCTTCTTTGGGTAAATTAGGGAAAAAATCTCTTATTATTGATTTGGATCCACAGGGAAATGCTACAACTGGATTGGGCGTTAATAAGGGAGCAATTGAATATAGTATATATGATGTTTTAAATGGCACTTGTGAAGCTAAAAAAGCTATTAGAAAAACCGGATTTACTAATTTGTCAATTATTCCAGCTACGATAAATTTAGCGGGATTAGATATTGAACTGTTGGAAAGAGGATATCAAAATGCTACTTTTAAGAAGAATGAACAGTTAAGAAATGCACTTTTACCAGTTAGGGACAATTATGATTATATTATTATAGATTGTCCACCTTCACTTGGATTATTAACTACAAATGCATTAGTTGCAAGTAATTCTGTGATAATTCCTGTTCAATGTGAATTTTTTGCACTTGAAGGTATTACTCAGCTTTTAAATACAATTATAATGACTCAAACAAGATTAAATCCAAATTTAAAAATTGAAGGTGTTCTGTTAACATTACTAGATTCAAGAACTAATTTAGGTTTAGAAGTTGTTGAAGAAGTAAGGAAATTTTTTAAAGATAAAGTATTTAATACGATTATTCCAAGACTTATTAGATTAGTAGAAGCTCCATCTCATGGTGAACCTATTAATGAGTATGATCCAGAGAGTAGAGCTGCGCTTGCTTATACTAATTTAGCCAAGGAGGTTATAGAAAGAAATGGAAACGAGTAATAAAAGAAAGGCTTTAGGTAAGGGTTTAGAACAATTATTTAATAGCGAACAATTAAACTTTGATTCTTTAGATGCTATCGAGCAAGAAATAGTTGAGACGGCTAATTCTAATGATATTAAAGAAATTAATTTAGAAGATATTCGTAGTAATCCTTATCAGCCACGTACTTTTTTTGAGCCAGAGGCTTTGCAAGAACTTGCTGAGTCTATTAAGCAACATGGAGTTTTAGAACCAATTATTGTAAAAAAGTCAATTCATGGATATGAACTTGTTGCTGGAGAAAGACGAACTAAAGCTTCTAAAATAGCTGGTAAGAAAACTATTCCTGCTATTATAAAGGACTTTACTGAGCAAGAAATGATGGATATTGCTATTTTAGAGAATATTCAAAGAGAAGATTTAAGCGCAATAGAACTAGCTGAAGGATTTCAAAAATATATTGAAAATACTGGATTGACCCAAGAGGAAATTGCTGTAAGATTTGGCAAAAGTAGAAGTTATATTACTAATCTTCTTGGACTATTGAACCTTCCTAAGACTGTTAGAGATCAGATTAATACTAAGGAAATTAGTCCTTCTCATGCTAGAGTTTTATCTAAGCTTAATGATGTTAATTTAATTAATGATTTAGCGGTTAGAATTGTTAAAGATGATTTATCAGTAAGAGAATTAGAAAAAATATGTTCTATAGAAACTATGCCTAAAAGGCAACCAATAATTAGAGAAAAAAATAGGCCATATATTTATAATTCATATGAAAATTTACTAAGAGATAAGCTTGGGGTTAAGGTTCAAATATCTAAGAATAAAATACTTATTCCATTTGATAGCGATGCTGATTTATCTAGAATATTTGAAATTTTAAATGTAGAATTGGATGAAGATTAATGAATGATATATTTAATAAAATATTTAATTTTGTTAAGTCTCCTAAGTTTTATGGGCCTATAATTGCTATTTTAGTTGCATATATTATTTACTTAATTATTGATAATATCATTAATAAAGCGTCTATCAAAGGTAGAAATGAATTAGAAAAGAAAAAAAGAAAAACGGTTATTTTACTTGCTAAAAATATTATTAAGTATCTTTTAGTTATAATTGTTTTTCTTATAATACTTAATATATATGGAGTTAATACTAATTCTTTAATTGCTGGTTTAGGAGTGATTGGAGCTGTTATAGGTCTTGCTTTTCAAGATGCTCTTAAAGATATCATAGGGGGAATTAATATTATATTAGATAATTACTTTGTAGTTGGAGATCTAGTATGTTTTAATGATTTTACAGGTACGATTATGGAATTCGGACTTAAAAGTACTAAAATTCAAAATGCTAAAGGTGAAGTATTAATTCTTGCTAATCGAAACATAGATAAAATTATTAACTTAAGTCAGAAAAAATGTGCAATTTTATTAACTATACCAACGGCTTATGAGTGCGACCATAAAAAGGTCGAAAAAGTGTTAAAAAGTGTTTTAACTAAAATAAAAAAAGAAGACGATGTATCTGAAAATGATACAGAGTATTTAGGCATAGACTCATTTGCTGGTTCTAGTATTAATTATTTAATTAGAATTAAATGTAAACAAGGAACGCAATTTGCCATTAAGAGACTTGCTTTAAAGTATATTAAAGAAGCTTATGAGGAAAATGATTTAAAAATTCCTTATGATCAAATCGAGGTACATCATGGCAGTGACATATAATTTAAATGATAAAGTTATAATGAAAAAACCTCATGCATGTGGTACAAATGAGTGGTTAATTACCAGAGTTGGTGTTGATATCAAAATTAAATGTATAAAGTGTAATAGGGAAATTATGATGGACCGGTTAGAGTTTGAAAAAAAGTTAAGGAGATTATCAAATGAAAAGAATTAAAAAAACTAGAGAACAGATAGTTTTTCATCCAATTATAGCGTTTTGTATTTTAATACTTATAGTTGTTATAATAAGTGGAATTCTTACATTATTTAATATAAGTTCTACATATAGTACGATAAGTAATACGGGATCATACGTTAAAGAGTTGGTTAAGCCTTTTAATTTATTTAGTTTAAGTGGGCTTAAGTTCATTTTTAGTAATGCAGTTTCTAATTTTGCGTCATTTACTCCATTATCAATGTTAATTATTACTTTATTTGGTATTGGAATAATGGATAAAAGTGGATTTTTAGATTCGCTATTTTATGTTCTTACTAAAAATGGAAGCAAAAAAACAGTAACTTTTATTTTATCTTTGGTATCTATATTATCTTCTATAGGTGGGGATTTAAGTTATATTATTTTAATACCTTTATCAGCTTTATTATTTAAATATGGTAAAAGAAATCCTAAAGCAGGTATAGTTTGTGCATTTGCTGGATTATCTTGTGGTATTGGTATTAATATATTTATGAGTAGTATCGATTCAACTTTATTGGGCTATACCAATTTAGCTAGTAATCTATTAATTAAAGATTATTCAGTTGGCACACTAAGCTATGTTTTAGTTATGCTAGTTGCAGCTATTTCAATGGCTTTTATTAATACGGCTATTACAGAAAAAATAGTTGTACCAAAACTTGGGCATTATGAAAATTTAGATGAGAAAGAAGATTATTTAACTAAAAAGGAAAAAAGAGGGTTACTTATTGCTTCATTTGCTGGTTTAATCTATTTACTAATTTTTATATATAATATTATTCCAGGAGCTCCTTTAGGTGGTAATTTGCTTGACTATAGTCAAAAATTATATATTGATAAATTATTTGGATACAATTCATTTTTTAATCATGGATTTGTGTTTGTTGTTACCCTTTTATTCTTTATTTTGGGTCTTACATATGGTATTTCTACAAAAAGTATAAAGGATCAAAAAGATATGGGTGAAGCGCTTAGTTACTCATTAGATAAAATTGGTAATGTTTTAGTTTTGATATTTTTTGCATCTACACTTAGCTTTATTTTTAAAAAATCAAATATTGGTATTTTAATTACTGCTGAATTGACTAATTTAATTGGTAATTCGACGTTTACTAATGTACCGTTAATTATGTTATTGCTTTTTTCTTCAATTGTAGCAACTTTATTTATTCCTGGTAGTGTTAATAAATGGGCTATTATGTCCGGAACAGTAGTTCCTGTATTTATGAATGCTGGATTATCGCCTGAGTTTGCAACTTTGGTATTTAGAGCTGGAGAATGTGTATCATATGGATTAACTCCATTAATGGCATATTTTGTTATATATTTGGCTTTTTTAGAACTATATAGCACTAGTAAAAACGAGGGAATATTTGGAGCTATAAAATATATTATTCCTTATTCTGTTGGTACTCTATTAATGTGGATAGTTATAATTATTTTATTTTATATTATTGGAATTCCTTTTGGTGTTGGAGCATTCCCCGGATTATAATAATTAGCAGGTTATCCTGCTTTTTTTAATTTCTTATTAAAAAAATTAAAAAATAATACATTCTGTTTGCATATATTATATTAGGTGAACTATATGAATGATAAATATAAAATTGTTATAGATCCCGGTCATGGAGGTAGTGATTCCGGTGCAGTAGGCAATGGTATTGTTGAAAAAGATTTAACTTTAAAGATTAGTAAGTATATGTATGATCGTTTTAAAGAACTTGGTATTCCTGTTAAAATAACTAGAGATGACGATAGTACTTTAGATCCAAATAGTAGGCCTAAAAAGGTTCTTGAACAGTTTGGAAATGGAAGAAATGTTATAGTTATCTCCAATCATATAAATGCAGGTGGTGGTGAAGGTGCTGAAGTTATATATGCTTTAAGAAATAATAGTAAACTTGCGTCTATGGTTCTTGATGAGTTGGAAAAGTCTGGTCAAATTCCTAGAAGATTCTATCAAAGAAGACTACCATCTGATGTATCTAAAGATTACTATTATATTATAAGAAATACACCTAATAATGAAACTATAATAGTTGAATACGGTTTTTTAGATAATGCAAAAGATGCTCAAAAATTAAAGAATAATTATAAAGAATATGCAGAAGCAGTTGTAAAAGCGGTTTCTAATTATGCGGGATATAATTATTATTTAAATAGTAGTAATAATTTAGATGATTATTATATCGTTAAAGCAGGTGATACACTTTGGAGTATTGCTAAAAGGTATAATTTAACAGTTGATGAACTAAAAAAACTTAATAAATTAACTAATAATACTTTAACAATTGGTAGTAAATTACTTATTAATAATAATGCCTCTAATAATGATATTGAAGGTCAATATATCGTAAAAAAGGGAGATACTTTATATTCTATTGCTAATAAATATGGACTAACTGTGGATAAATTAAAAAGTATTAACAATTTATCTAATAATATTTTAAGTATTGGGCAGTCTTTAAAGGTATCAAATGATATTAGTAATTATCCTATATATACTGTAAAAAAAGGTGATACGCTTTATTCAATTGCAAAAAAGTTTAATGTAGCAGTTGATGAGCTTAAGCTATTAAATAATTTGGTAAACAATATTTTGTCAATTGATCAGAATCTAATAATACCATTAAAATAAATATTCAAAGTTAATAAAATATGATAGAATTATATTAGAAGGGACGATAAATATGAGTTATTATGATAATAGTTATTTTAAACCAGTAGAAAGTGTTGCAAGTAAAGTAAGCCCAACATTAGTATGGTCTATTATTAGTATAGTTGTGGCAGTAATTGGAGGTATTGTTTTATATTATACAATCTTTAATAAAACGAATAATAATAAATATAAAGGCTTTATGAAAAAATTGTACGACTTAGTTCATTATCAATATTTTGTAATTGATGATTTATCAAAAATATTATATATTATTATGACTATAGCAGTTACTTTACTTTCTTTTAATTATATTGGTAATTGGAAATTTTTAATTGTTCTAGTTGGTGGCAACTTGCTTCTTCGCATTAGCTTTGAATTTTTAATGCTATTTATTAGATTATGTAGTGATGTAAGAGAATTGAATAATAAGAAAAAATGAGTTTTTACAACTCATTTTTAATTTACTAAATCACTAATTGTTTTATCTATTTCTGATGTTTCTTCTTTATTATCTTCATTTGATTGTTCGATGATTATATTCTTACAAATATCTATTTTAATGTTGCTTATATCACTAACTAGTGTACCACTGTGGATACTTTGATTAATAATTGTATCATTAATGCAAATATTACTCTCAATATAATTTTTTTCTACTGATATGTTTCTACTTGATGCCCAATCGATTATATATTGAACATTTTTATCTTTAAAATTTGGAACAGTTTCATGTCTTTTTACTGCATTATATGTTTTTCCGATTGTTGGTACTTCATATGGTTCATTTACAGAAAAGTTGAAAGTTTTAATTAATTCTGGCTTTTCAATTTCTAGGTTTTCTTTCATTGTTTTGATTATTTCATTTAAGCTTTCTTCATAATATTGGAATGTATAAATTGTACTTCCATATATATACAGTGATAAATCATATCCAGTTAATACAGTTTTTTGAATATTAATTAAATCATTATTATTTTTACTATTAGTAATAATGTTTTTAAATATGTTATAAAAATTTAGCATTTGTTTTGTTGACATATTAGTATCTATATTGTTTGTTATTGAATTTAGAACTTTATATAAAGTATTAATATTTCTAATGGTTTTTGATTTATTAGCAATAGCGTTTACTACAGCTTGTTGATGTTCTATTCGTTTAAAATCAGATAAGGCCCATTGGTGGCGATTTCTAGAATATGCTAAGGCTTGTTCTCCGTTAATTGTTTGATTTATTCCTGGCTCAATAAAAATTGTATTTTTTCCCCACTCTCTAGATGAATTTTGTTCACATATCATTCCTTTGCAATCAACTTTACCATTTTTATTATAATCCGGTTTATCTATATCTAAAGTTATACCATCTAAAGCATCAACTAATGATACAACCCCTTTAAAATTTATTTTTACATAGTAATCAATTGGGATGTCTACTAATTGTTCTATGGTTTCTATCATGCATTTTGTTCCGTATGAAGCTGCTGAGTTAATTTTATAACTTTTGTTATTATTACAGGCAATTGGCACATAAGTATCTCTTGGAATGCTAAAAACAGTCGCTGATAAAGTTTTAGGGTTAAAAGTAATTAGCATAATAGAATCCCCATTAAAAGCAGAATTATTACTTAATCCATCATACATGGAGTCAACGCCTAATAGTAGTATAGTAAATGGTTGGGTAACATCTTTGTTAGTTGAAATAACCGTATCTTGATTATTCATTTCTCTGCTAAAACTGTCAATAATTTTTGTTTCATTTGAAATATTTATAAAACGATCTATTTCAGAATATTTTAATATATAATTTGCAGTAATAAATATAGCGTCTACTTTTTTATCATATAAAGCATTTAATAGCTCAATATTATTTTCAAAATAACTTATCTTGTATTTTTTATTATTTTGAATAACATATTCTTGTGGTAATATATGTCCTTCAATGTCTTCTTCATTTGTTAATAATCCAATATTTTTAATTTCATCATTATTGTCTGATAAGGTAATTAAATTTGTAGTATATATTATTTTTTCTTTTGAGATATCGTCTACTATATTATATGTTTTCTCTATGTAATAAAAAGCAAATGAATTAATTCCAGATAATATTGTCATTATAACTAGTATAATTATAAGTGGTTTTTTCTTTTGAGATATTAGTAATGCTAATCCAGATATTTGAAAAACTATAAATGAAATAATTAATAAAATAATAATAAGAATTCGTATCAGTGTTTCTATTCCATCTAATAATATTAAACTATAGATAAAAAAACTAATGCTTAAAGCATAAAGTGTTGTTATTAAATATAAAATATATCTTAAACCGTTATTAGTTTTTTTTAATTTTTTAAACAGGTTTTTGAATTTAACATTCTTCACACTATCACCCTTATTTTTCATTATACAACATTATAACTTTTTAATAAATAAAAAAATAAGTAAAAATAATCTAGTTACCTATTTTTAAAATAGTCTGATTTAATAACAGCATCATTTAATAGCATTTTTCTTTTTACTAGTAGATTATATTTTTCTAATTTAGCAGAAGATATTTTTTTGCCCGATTGGTACTCTCCATTAGCTACATAAGTTTGACCATTGTACCAAGAACCATCAGAGAAAAATACGATTGGATCATAATCCTTATCTAGAATATCTCTTCCTATATAATTATTTGGATAGTATTCAATTCCAAATAGATTAAGTATGGTAGGAAGAATATCTAACTGGGAATTAACATTTTTAATTGTTAATTTAGTATTGCCATTATCATATATCATAAATGGTGTATGATTAATTAAATTGTTATTTGTGGTTTTATATTTATCTAAAAGAGACTTGTTTTCAAGGGTATAAATGTAATGGTCTGAGAATAGAACTATTACAGTGTTATCCATTAATTCTTTTTCTTTAAGATTATTAATTAATAATGAGATAAAATTGTCTGTTTCTTTTGCTTGTAATTTTAAGCATTGTTCTTCGTTTAATGTTATATCTTTAGTAAGAAATGAACAAGTTCCTTTAGTTGGTTTAAATGGTAGGTGTGCAGAGTAGGTAATAATATATGAAACAAATGGTTTTTCTAAATTAAATATTTTACTATTAAATATTTCATTATTAATTAATTCAGTATCTAACCAATATTCATTATTCTTATAAGTTTTTAAATCTTTTAATCCGTTGTATGAATCATATCCAAATGCTTTATAATTAACACCTCTTGAGTAGTATTCTGCTGAGTTCATGTGAAATGCATTAACGGTATATCCTTCTTGTTTAAATAGGTTTGGTAGTGAATATGAATATGTATTTTTACTAAATACGTAAGCACTTTGATTATAATTATAAGCTGATGAATATCCGGTGTTAACCATAAATTCAGAATTAAATGTTGAGCCTCCTCCGGAAGTGAAAGAGTAGTGATTAGTAAAATTAATTGATTTTTTAGAAATATTATATAATGTTGGCATAATATTCTTTTTCACTAAAAAATCATCAATACTTTCTAGTTGAACTAATATTAGATTTTTTCCTTTATATAAGCCAGTATACTTATTTTGATTACTTAAAGCTATATTATTAAAGTTTTCTTTTAAAGCTATTTCTTCTTCTTCTGTTAAACCATTATTATCTCTAAAATATGTAGTATAGATGTTACGAATATTATATTCGAACATTCCTGCTACCATCATGCTTTTGTTGTTGTCATTAAATGAGTTATAAATAACTCTAGCGTTTCGCCAATCATCCCATTCTACTTCTTTTTTCTTTTTTCCAAGTAATAATGGATTAATGAATTCTAGTAAGCAAAAGGCACAAAGTACTATTAAAAGAAGTTTGTAATTTATGATTTTATCATGCTTAATTAATTTAATTCCTGCTATTGTTAGAACAATACTAATAAGGCTTATAAAATAAACCCATATTTTAATATTTGGCAAGACACTATCAAAATAATCAGCACCTTCACTTGCTACACTCAATACGCTGTAATCAAAAAATACATTAAAGTATGAAAAATATACTGAATGAACAATAAACATTATTATAGAAAAAATGTAAAATAATAAATATATTGTTTTTCCAATTATACTTTTAAATGATTTTGTTAAATAAAGTACTAAAAATATCCATGAAAAACTAAAAATATTTGGTGCTAGTTTATACCAATGATAGTAATGAATATTTCCATTGTGAAATATTCTTAAAGATAAGTCTAAAATATACAATGATATAAATAACAATATGTATCCTAAATTGTTTTTTATTAGTTTAAATATTTCTTTTTTATATTTATTAAAAATTTTTTTATACTTCTTCATAAAAACCTCAAATTACGGTAAAATTATATCATTTAATTTAACAATATACAATTTTTTATTATTTTATATTATAATTGTGTTATAAATTTGAAAGGATTTTTGTATGGGTAGTTTTTTTGATTCTTTAATAACCAATATAGGACTTTTATATCCAGATGGAAAAGTCGTTCTTAATACAATATATAGAGTTTTATCTATTCTAACAATTTATAAGACGTTTTATTTTATAATAGGTACTTTTTTTACTAGATTATTTCCAGAAGCTAAGACGAAACACAAGTATGCTATTTGTATTGCGGCACGTAATGAAGAAAAAGTAATTGGTAATTTGTTAGATAGTATTAATAAACAGGATTATCCTAAAGATTTAATTACAACTTTTGTTGTTTGTGATAATTGTACAGATCAAACTAAAGTGGTTGCGGAAAAGCATGGGGCTTTATGTTATGAAAGATTTGATAATAATCATAAAACTAAA
>CACXEC010000059.1 GCA_902766545.1 uncultured Erysipelotrichaceae bacterium
TTAGCTCAGCAGGTAGAGCATTTGACTTTTAATCAAAGGGTCTGGGATTCGAATTCCCAACGAGACACCATTTAAAAATAAAAAGAACATTTACTGTTCTTTTTTTATTTCTTCTAAGCTTTCTTCTATCCATTTATCAAGTTTATTATGTAACGGTAAAAATCCACTTATGCTTTCTTGTACTTTTGAATTTAGACTATTATTATAATTCATGTTTTTTATCGATAAACTTAAATGTTTATTTTTTTTATCTATATCAATAATATTAGCATAAATTTTGTCGCCAATATTAGCATAATTTTCAATATTTTTTATAAAACTATTATCAATTTCTGAAATGTGAATAAGCCCACTATAATCACTATCTGGAACTTTAACAAAAATACCATATTGTTCTATTCCGCTAACTTCAACATTAATAATATCTCCGATTTTATACTCCATTGCGCACCTTCCATATTTACATTATAGCAAAAATTTACACAAATAACAAAACATGTTATAATTTTTCTTAGGTGATAATATGGATAAAAATATAGAGGAAAAAATTATAGAAGTTTTTGATAATTTACGTCCTTATTTAAATGCAGATGGTGGAAATATTGAATTTATAAAGTATGATAATGGTACTGTTTTTGTTAGACTTACCGGAGCCTGTGGATATTGTGCATATCAAGATGATACATTAAAAATTTCATTGCTTAAATCTTTGCAACAAGAAATTCCTGAAATTAAAGATATCATTAATGTAGAGATTTAATAAACCATAACTTAATTAATAATTCATTTTTAGTAACTAATCTTGAATATATTTTGGAAAGTAGAGACTCATATTCTCTGCTCTTTTTTATATAAATATAAATATTGTTATTTATATTTTTGGTTTCAATATATTCATCATAAAGATTAAAAAAGTAAGAGGGATATAATAGTCTTAAAAACAAATAATTTGCCATTGCATTATTTAATTTAATATTATCAATAATACTTAATATTTCTGATTCAGTTAATATTTCACTAAAAAATGATTCTTTTAAATATTCAGCTATATCTCTTACTTTTAAATCAATAATAATATTAGTTGGATCATAAAAAGATATTGAATTAATTGGTGATGTAAGATGTCGATGGGATAAAGAATATTCCAATCCATTTTCGTTATAGTATTCTTTTAAATTATTATAATACTGAATTGAGATATCAGTTAACCCTATGTAATACTCTAGTGCATATTTTATCTCCTTATTCTTTATTATTTCTTCTACTTGACTTTCATAATAATCTACTCTTTCTATCCACATATCACCCCAGTTACAAATACCTATTTTTGGATACTTATTAAATTCGAATAAGGATATTTTTTTAGATAAGATACATCTTATTTTTAAAAGTACATAATTCTTGTTTTCATATGTAAAAAATGTCTTACCTTCTTTAGTAAGAACTAATAAATGATATGTGATATTAGTTGTATTTAAAATATTGATAATTTTTTCCAATTCAATAATTGGTTCATTTAATACTTTTAAAATATAATTAGTATTATCTGCTTTAATAAAGTAATAGTCCTTTTTTAGAACAATATTATCAACTTTTAGATTATAATAATAGTTTACTGTACTTTCCATATAATAAAATATATGAAAAAAACTAAGTTTAATTACTTAGTTACATATGCATTCCGCCTGATGGTGTATCAAATATATTATCATTTGGCACTTCGGCGTCTTTTTTTTCATCAACCATGCTAGGTTGTTGGGTTTGGTTTTGCATTTTTTCACGACTTAATCCATATTTTTGAATTAATTCCTCTACCAAGGTATCAACTTGTGCACAATGAAGCATAATTTCGGTTGTCTCGCTTGTTATTTTTGCTAAAAGGCTAGACAGTATATCATCAGCCCCATCATTTTGGATAACTTCTTTGGCATTATCATCATCTGTAATCGTTTCTGAATCTAATGATTCTGATGTTTCGGCTTTATTTTCAACTACCTTAGGCTCTAGTTCTGGTCCAGGAACTGATTCTAGCAAATCAGGTTCTGGTGTTGATGGCATAGGTTCTGCTGCTACCACAGGCTCAGATTCAACTCTTTCTTGTTCATTGACTAATTCTGGTTCTTGAACAGCTGCTATTATATCTGCATTGGTTGGTGTTGTATCTATAGACGATGTATCAAAAATATTTTCTGTTCCATTATTTAATGGTACAGCTTCAGTACTAGCCGCTACAGGTTCATTACTTTCGATTGATTTATTATCTAATGGCTTTACTTCCGCATCAATTACTTTGCTTAATTCGTCATTATAAACTTTTTTTAAAGATTCTAACTGTCCCATTCCATTTTCATTGGCAAAAGCTGTTACAGCTAAAGCTTTAGGACTATTTTGTAATATATTCATATTAATTCTCCCACTTTAAATATTTAATATTTGGATTTTGATTTCCTTTTAACATTGATTTCATAATTGATTTCAAGTTTGCCCAATCTTCATCATTCATTTGTTGAGCTAGTGAGGAGCCATCGCTTGATACTTCAGATACATACATCTTTACAAGTCCGTTTTCAACAACTTCATTCAAAGTATAGAAAACATATTTTTTTCCCGTATTTACTAATTCGAAATAGCTAACTAATTCAGCAGTAAAAATTTCTCCATTTGCTTTCTTAAATTCAATATTCATTTTCATAAATATCCCTCACTATTCTAAATAAATCTTACCACGATTTACTTGGATAATCAATTCTTTTTTTTTTAGTTTTTTTTAAAAGAAAGTAGCGACAATTAACCGCACAATTATCTTTCAAATATTTTTCTAAATTAATAATATTGTTTAATGGTTTAGCCTTTTTACTTTCATTTTCATAAAAGCCTTTTAGTCTTAATTTACCATATGCCCAATCCCCTAGAACATAATCATAATCATAAAAGTAATCTGTAAGTCTTTCTGTGGTCGTTTCTTGATCAAATCCATCCCTATAATTTTTTTCTAAACTATATTTAATACCATTTATTTCGTATGTTTTCATCCTAACCTCGCTATTAATACTGTAACAATAATTCCTATCATTATTTCTGTACACATAATACTAAATAAAACAAGTGCATCAATAAATCCATTACCAGATGATAATATTAAACGAAGTGGTGATGGCTTTGGAACTTTTTCCTCTTCTTCCTTAACCTCAATTAAATTATTTAATCTTTCAATTTCATGTTCTGGAACTTTTAGTACTTCTTCCATTGAAAGTCCATATTTTTCATATCTTTCCTCACTTAAATATGGTTCTGGCTTTTCTTTTTCTTCTTTAGTTTCTTTATAAACTTTAGCAAATAAATCTTTAAAAATTGATTTATTATTTGATGACATTTCAACTATTTGTCTAATTTTATTATCTTTTAGAGCAAAAAAACTTTTAAAATATGCCATTTCACCATTATCCATATTAGTTTCTAGGGCTTTATATGTTACTAATTTAATTAAAATTGTAAAGATTTCTTCAATAATACTATTTTTTTCTCTAGATGTGCTTGATAGCCATTTATTATACGTATTTAATAAATCTATTAATTTAGTTATTTCTTCCTCTTTTGCGCCATATAACATTAGATTGCTTTTAAAACTTGTTTCATTATTTACAATATAAGGGTTAATAATATTTATTTCACCATATAATTTAATAAGAAGATTAATTATTTCATATTCAAAAACATGGGAAATGTCATATAATGTTCCATTTTTTTTAGCTAAATAATTCTTAATACCATTCGTTATGGATTCATTCACAAAAATATTCATTAACATCTAACCCTTCTACTATATATAAATATACCACAATTGCTTATCTTTTTCTATATTTATGTGATAATTGTATCACTTTTTGATTCAAATAGCCCATTGTAAATGGATGGTATTTCTCCTTGTACTATTTTTGAAGATATTAAAATATTATATTCATTATGATTATTATATTTTGAATTATTTGGTATTACAATAGTATTAGTTATAAGAATATTTAAATATAATTCTACTAATAATGAGTTTATTCCATAAGTTTTTATTTTAGTTTTAATGCTTCCGTCAATCAATTCTAAAAAGCTTATTTGAACAAATATTTTAGGACCAAAATTAGATATAAAGATATTATTTGAATTATTGTAATATGGCATACTTACTATAATTTTATTATTTTGTATTTCATAATAATAATTATAGATGTTTGGCATATTATCATTTAATGTGTTAATTATTTCCTTTTTTATATATATAAGTATTTCATATGCTTTTTCTAAATTATAATTTACATTAGATATTTTTTTATCTTGATATTCAATGTCTATTAATTCATTTATTTTATATTTTTTTATTAAATCTAGCTTTATATTAGAATTTACAGAATTTGTCATTACAGTGTTTATAAGATTATTAGTAATATTTAGTAAATTATCTGATGTTTTTTTACCATATATTTCTAAAAAAATTGATGTTAAAAAAAATATCAGTATTAAACTTGCTATTATTACTTTTTTTCTTGAATAGTATTTTCTAACTTTAAATTTTTTCATATATAATTATATGTTTTATTGTTAAATATAAAAACTTTGTGTTAAAATTTAATAAGGAGGTTATATGAAAAAAGTATTGTTATTTTTGATTTTATTATTCATTCCATTTATTGTTAATGCTGATAAGAATAAAATGGTTAAGGTGTATGTATTTGAAGCAGGCGGTTGTCCATACTGTGAAGCAGAAATTGATTATTTGAAAGGACTAAAATCTTATAATAAAAAGTTTACAATTGAAAAAAAGGAACTTTATATTGATCATATTGAATGGGAACCTGGTAAAGATTATGAATTAGGAAAAAAAGTTGCAGATGCTTTTAATTCTAAAGGTTTTACTGATGCATCATATCATGCAACTCCATTTGTAGTTATAAGTAATTTATATGCCACAGCTGGATATTCAACTGATTTAGAAAGCATAATTAATGAGGCCTATGATAGTGGCGATAAAGATGTTGTAGGATGTTTTATAAATGAAAAAGATAATTGCACCGATTTAATTGAAACAACTACTACTTCTAATTCAGATACTTATAGTTCTAATAGTGAATCACATGATTACCCAAATACTTCTGTAATATGGACTGTTATTACATGTACAATAATACTTGGATCTTTATATATTATAAAATCAAATTCAGACAGAGAAAAAATACTTAAAAGTATATCAAAATAAAAGCTTTTCAATTGAAAAGCTTTTTTATTTAAATAAACCTAAATCAAATATATTGTTTAATACATATATTCCTATAGCTATTAATACTAATATTACAATAAATACTAATACTTTAATAAAGATAGAATTTGATTTAATATCTTTCTGCATATCTTTAAAATCATCAAAATCTTCTTCAGTTACAGCAAGTTTTCCTGTGTAAAAATCATCTTCTATTTTCGGTTCAATAATAGAATCATCTTTTTCTTTATCTTTATCATCTACCATATCGAGTAATTCAGCATCAGCTTTTTGATTTTTTAACTCAAGAGAAGTTATCGTATTTATTAATTCTTTCAATTCTTTTTCTTCTTTACTTTCTTCTTGATTATATTTTTGATTAATTTTATCAATTAATTCTGCACTATTATTTGTATTATTTAATCTTTCAACATTATAATCAATTACTTTATCGTCTTTAGCTTTTGATAATACACTGTTTAAATCATACTCTTTAGTATCTTCAATGGCTTGTTTTCTTAGAGGCGTATCATCAAATGAAATATCTATAGATTTTCTTTTAGGGATATCATCTCGATATTTTCGATCTAACATATCTCTTATTTGATTAACATCAATTTCTCTAGCATTATTCTGTAAAACAGAAATGTTGGAGTTTACATCGAATTTATCATAATCGGCAGTTTCAAAATCACTATAAAGTTTTTGATTTCTTTTTTCTCTTGAATTCAATTCTGGCGTGTCAATTTCATATTTATCCATTCGTGAGTTCACTATATCACCTACTTATTATTATAATAGCATAAATTGTCAATTTTTGAAATATAGAGTTGAATTTTAATTTACTTAGAATGTATAATTATTTTATGGAGGATTTAATGGAAGAAAAAAATGAAAAATTAGTAATTGATACTACTAAATGTATCGGATGTGGCTTTTGTTGTTATAATGCTGCACCCAATAACTTTTCATTTGGAGATAGTACTGCTGTAGTTACTAATGAAGAAGTTACGGAAGAAGCCAAAGTAGCAATTGAAGGTTGTCCAGTTGGAGCTATTTCTATAGAAAAAAAATAAAACTACCATTGAGGTAGTTTTATTTTGCATCTTCAATAAAAGTTTTACTCTTATGCGGTTCATCTCGTAATAAATCCAAATAATTTTGTTGCCTTAAAGCCTCATATAAAACAATAGCAACACTATTGGATAGATTTAAAGCTCTAACTTTATCAGTCATAGGTATTCTCATACACTTATCAATATGTGGTTTTAATAATTGAGGTGGAATTCCCGTTGATTCTTTTCCAAAAAAGAAATAGATATTTTCATTTGAATTGCTATAATCGAATGAATCATGTGGTTTATGACCATATCGAGTTAAATAATAAAAAGTTCCTTCATTTTTAGAATAAAAGTCATCAATATTTTCATAAACTGTATATTCACAATCTTTAATATAATTAACACCACTTCTTTTTATATAAGAATCATCTAAACTAAAACCTAATGGTTTTATTAAATGTAAATGTGTATGGGTAGCTACACAGGTTCTCATAATATTTCCTGTATTACCTGGTATTTCCGGCTCAAATAAAACAATATTTAACATTATTTAATACTTTCTATTTCGTACTCATCTAGTAATTGAGTAAATCTTGTTCCGTCTATAAGCCCTTCAGTACTATCAATATAGTCAACGGGATTATTATCTTTAAAATATATAATTGCCGGAAGTTTTATTTCTCTTTTACCAACCGTAAATATATTTTTTAAGCTAGAAACATGATTATTATCGTCAATGTCATTAGTACAATCAACATAAATAAAATTATCTTCTAAATCATATTTTTTAAGAACTTTACGAATTTTTCTTTCAGATTCATAAATATTTTTATTGCCTATATAAGTTAAGTAAATAAATGAATTAGAGTTTAATTCGGTTATAGCATTGGACAATTCTTTATATTGAATATTAGTTACATATTTAGAAATATAACTAATATTGGCTTTATTTCCATCATAATTACGATATAAATTACATGTTATGATTGTAAGTATAATTGCTCCAATAAGAATAATAGTTAATCTGAAATATCCGGTTTTATTTTTCATATTCCACCCACTTTTTCTAATATCATTTTATCATATTTTTAAAAAAAAGATAGACATTTAGTCTAACTTTAATTCGTATTTATATTTTTCGTATAAAGTTTTAAAACGATTATAATGAATGATTTCTCTTTGTCTTAAGAATAATAAAATATTAATTACATCTTCATCTTTTGCAATATCGATTAAGCTTTCATATGTTGCTCTGGCTTTTTCTTCAGCTGCCATATCTTCAGCTAAATCTGCCACGGGATCTCCAATCGAGTTAAAATATGTAACACTAAATGGGACTCCATTGGAATCTGTTGGATATAACCCATATCCATGTTCCACAAATTGAGTTGATAATCCATTTTCCTCTAGTTCTTTTATACTTGCTCCCGTTAATAATTGTTTAATCATAGTGCATATTATTTCAACATGTGCAAGTTCTTCGGTAGCAATATCATTTAGAAGTGCTTTGCCTTCATCGGTTGGCATAGCAAACTTTTGACTAAAATACCTTAAGGCAGCCGCTAATTCTGAATTACTTCCACCAAATTGAGTCATTAAATATTTAGCCATTTTAAGATCTTTTTTCTTAATATTAACTGGGAATTCTAATTTTTTATCATACTTAAACATTTGCATCCCCCTCCCATGGCCATGGACTTTTATACCAAATATAATTATCTTTAATATTAGCGTCACATAATTCTAATGGATTATATTTTTCTGAATAATCCTTAACTAGTTTATTTAATTCTTCAGTATATTTTTTAAATAATATATATAAATCTCTATTATTTGGTTCTACATCAAGTTTTAAATTTAAATCAATTATTGCAAATGTTAGTTCTCTAATTCTAAGTAAATCTTCTCCTTCTTTGCTTGAAGTACTTATTCTTTTTGGTTTATAATTTTTGTATTCGTCATATTCATCATGAAATAGATTTCCTAATGTTAATCCCTCTTTGGGACTTAAAACGTTGTTACTGCCAGAAGTTGTTACTTGATTACCCATGTTAAAGTAGTCATCTAAAATATAATCATCATTTCCAACTGTAAATAACATAATTTCCTCCTTCAGTTTATCCTATGATAAATGACTATATCATTGTGGGCTAATTAATTATAGGTATTATTATTTATTGTTTTTTACCCATAATATAATAGGTGAAAATTATGAATGTTTTACTTTTATGTATAGAAATATTTTTAGCTCGTATTTTAGATGTTTCACTTGGAACTGTAAAAACCGCTTTTATAGTAAGAGAAAAAAGACTACTTGCTAGTATAATCTCTTTTGGGGAAATATTAATATGGTTTTTTGTCGCTAGAGAAGCATTAAACACAGAAATAAAATCAGTACTTATTCCCCTATCTTATTCCCTTGGGTATGCAACTGGAACATATTTAGGTATTTTTTTAAGTTCTAAACTTATTAAAGGAAATTTAACTGTCAGTGTTGTATCAAATAAAATTAATAAAAATGAAATTGAATTATTAAAAGCCCAAGGATTCGGAATATCTATTATTAAGATGGAAAATAATAAAAAATATTTAATATTTGAAATCAATAAAAAAAGATTTGATGAATTAAAAAAGGCTTTACTAAGCATTGACAATAAGGCCTTTATAATTGTAAATGAAAGTAAAGTTTTATATAATGGATTTATTTAATAATTTGATATCCAAGCGCTTTATGAGATCTTTTTATATATAATTTTCGCTATTATTACTTTTAAAGATTATTTTTCTTAAGATATCAAACGGTATTACAGAAAAGGATAATAATAATACTAATAATAATTCTTTAAGATTTAGTCCATATGTTCTAAAAATGCTCCCTCCATAATAAATAAAATATAATTGAATTATAAATACTAAAATGAAAACGATTAAGAATACTTTATTATTTGCTATTCGATAAAATAAATTTATTTTATTAGTTCTAGTATTAAAAGCATTAAAAATACCAATAAAAACAAATAATCCAAAGAAAGCTGTTAAAAAATATTTATCGTTAAGATCGTATCTTATATATTCTTTAAAAAATGGTAGTTTTAAAAATAGAATACATAATAAAGCTGAATAAAAACCAGTAAAGATTATTTCTTCATACATATAACGATTTATTATCGGTTCATTTTTGGCTTTAGGTTTTTCAAACATATAACTTTTTAGGGGTTCTTCATAGGCAAATGCGAGACCTGCTAGAGTATCCATTATCATATTAATCCATAACATTTGCATGACAGTTACTGGTGTACTTATTCCAATGAAGGGTCCAATTATTGAAAGCGCAATAGCACATATGTTAACAGTAAGTTGAAAAATAATAAATTTTCTAATATTTTTAAAGATAGTTCTTCCAAATAAAATTGCCATACTAATTGAATTAATATTATCATCTAAAATAACAATATCTGATGCTTCTTTAGCAACGTCTGTTCCACTTCCCATTGAAAAACCAACGTCAGCTTTTTTTAAGGCTGATGCATCATTAATGCCATCTCCAGTCATACCTACAACTAAATCCATTTCTTTTATTATTTTAACTAATCTACTTTTATCGTTAGGTTTAGCTCTGGCTATTATTTTAATTTTTGATAAATTAGATTTTATTTCTTCATCTGTCATTAGATTTAAATCATTGCTTGTTAAATATAAAGCTTCTTTAGAATTTAATCCTAATTCATTACCAATATATATTGCTGTATCTAAAGCATCACCGGTAATCATTATTATTTGTACGTTTGCTTTTTTGATTAATTCCACTCCTTCTTTGGCATCTTTTCTTATTTCGTCTTTTAGAATAATTAATCCTAGATATATTAGTTCATCAGATGAATTATTATTATAAGCTAGTAAAATTATTCGATATCCTTTATGCATATATTTAGAAATAGTATTATTTACTTTATCTTGATCAATTGGTAATATTTCACCACTTTTTGCAAAATATTTTTTACATTTTGGTAAAAGGATTTCCGGTGCTCCTTTATAATACGTATTATCTTTGGTAGTAACTGATGAATATTTTTTAGTGCTATCAAATGATTCCTTTTTTATAATTTTATCACTAGGTATATAATTCATAAATTTAATTAAAGCTTTATCTGTTGAGTTTCCATTAATAATTTGATTATTGCTTATAATAGCATCATTATTTAAGATTATTGAATTTCCTATAAGGTTATATAATATTTGATATTTAGATAATTCTACTTCATTATTATATATTTGATTATGATAATCTATAAATGCACTAACTGTAAGTTTACCATTTGTTAAGGTTCCAGTTTTATCAGTTAATAATACATTTAAGGAACCGGCAGTTTCAATACCTACCATTTTTCTAACTAACACATTTTTCTTAAGCATTTTTTTCATATTAGTTGAAAGTACTAGTGCTATCATCATTGGAAGTCCTTCAGGAACTGCTACTATAATAATGGTGACAGCAAGAGTTAAGGCATAAATAATATAATCTAATAATAATGGAATATTTTTGATTGTTTGAAGTATTAAACTTATACTAAAATTGTTAGCAATAATTAATACAGAAAATAAATATGAAAAAAAGACTAAAAAAGCCCCTACATAACCTATTTTACTAATATCTGATGCTAAATTTCTTAATCTTATTGTTAATGGACTAGCAGATGTTTTTTCTTGAATCTCACTAGCAATTTGTCCAAACAAAGTGTCTTTTCCTACTTTAATTACCTTAATTAAACATTCTCCAGAGTTAACAATTGTTCCATTATATACTTTATTTTTTTCGCCTGGTAAACTACTTGCTTTATATGTTTCTTTACTTTCCCCGTTTATTGATGATTCATCTACCAAAATATGTCCATCAACAATTACACCGTCGCCCGGTATATAATCTCCTCCGTTTAAATAGATAATATCATTAACAACAATATCTTTAATATCAATCATTTTAATAGTATTATTACGCTTTACTTTACATTTTTTTTGATTGTTTTTTTCTAAAAGTTTTTTAAAGGCTTTGTCAGAACCATATTCACTGATTGTTGATATTAATGATGCAAAAAAGATTGCAATTAATATACCTAAAGTTTCAAACCAATTAAAATCAGCAAACAAAAAAACAAGTTTTATTCCTAAAACAATTAATAATATTTTAATCATTGGATCTCCTAAAGATTCAATAAATAATTTTAAGAAAGAATTCTTTTTTGTTTCTATTATTTCATTACATCCATATTCTTTGCGATACTTTAATACTTCTTCATCCGTTAGTCCGTATAATTTCATTATTATCCTCCAACAAATTATATGTTGAAGTAAAAAAAAAATACTTTTTAAAGTATTTTTAATTTTATAATCTTTCCAATATACTCATTAAAGGTGGTACCATCTGTTTCTTTCTTGATACCATTCCTTTTATTAAATATCCTTGTTCAATATTTATAATATTATAAGCTTCTTTTAGATATTCTTTAGATTTATCACTATATATTATATATGAATTATTTTGGATTATATCAGTTACAAATAAACATGCCACTTTATAGTTATAGTTTTTAGATATAACATTTAATTCATTTACGTAATCTTCTAAGTTTATTTCATAGTCTTTGAAATTAGTAGTAAATACTTGCCCTATTGCAAATCTATTATCATTAATAGTGTAATTTTTAAAGTCTTTATATATGACTTCTAGAGTGGTTAATCCTTCAATACTTACCCCACTACCAAGTAGTTCAATACCATATTCTTTTAAGTCTACTTTAGCAATTTTAGCGAGTTCTTTAGCAGCTATGCGATCTAGTTCAGTTGTAGTTGGGCTTGCTAGAAGTAATGTATCAGATATAATTCCACTTAGCATCAGTCCAGCAATATTTTGAGGAATTTTAATAGCTTGTTCATGATATAAAGTATATATAATAGTATTTACTGATCCGACCGACATATTTCTAAAATTAATTGGTATTATTGTATTTATATCACCAATATTATGATGATCAACTATTTCTAAAATTTCTGCTTCATCTAATCCATCTACACTTTGACTAGGTTCGTTATGATCAACTAAAATAACTTTCTTTCTTTTTATGTCATGAGTATCTATTACTCTAAGCATTCCATCGCATATTCCTTTAGAGTTTACAATTGGATAATTAGTATGTTTTAATTTTTTGCTTACTTCTAAAAAGTCTGTTAAATAGTCGCTTGGACTAAAACAAACGGCTGATGCTTCTCTTTTTATACTATTAATTGGATTAGCAAGAGTTATTAATCTTGATGTTTTAAAAGTATCATAATTTGTTACAATAACATTTACTTTGTTTTTTTTAGCTAACAATAATTGTAATTTAGTAAGCATATGGCCATTAATTATAATTAATAGTTTAACTTTACTCTTTAGAGCATAATCTATTATATGTTCTCTATTCCCAACAATAACAATAGAGTTTTCATCTAATTTAACCGTATCTATAAATAGTCTATATGGAAGAGCTGCTGCTAAAACATTTCCTTCTATTTCATCATTAAATTTGTGATATTTAATGGCATTTAAGGTTTCAACTAAAGAATTAAAAGAAGTTTTAATAGTGTTATCATTATTAATAATTAAATTACTTGCTATTTCTTTTAATGAAACATAACCTGTAAATTTTCTTTCATTATTTACTAAAGGTATACCTGTAATACCTTTTTCAGTTATATAGTTATAAGTTACATAAATAGATGCATTTTCATTCATATAATAATTTTTTTTATATTTTACATCTTTAAGTTCAACTTTTACGTCATTTAAATATTTAGGCACAGGTGTACTAAACTTTTTTAAAGCAAATTCTGTTTCTGCATTTATTTCACTTAATATTCGTGGTTCAGCATTAAATCCCATTTGTTTTTTTAAATAAGCCAAACTTATTGAGCCACAAACTGAATCAGTATCAGGATTACGATGTCCAACTACTAATATTTTTTCCATGTTTAACACACCCTTTTTATTATATATAATTATACTATAAAAATTATAAATAGGAAATGATTATTTTTATATCTAGTTAAAAATACAGAAATTTGTTATGATTATAATAGGAGTTGGTTTTAGTGGCTAAGAAAAAAATAAAAATTACAAAGTTTGGTAAATTACTTTTAGTTGGATTAATTTTGTTAATTGTTTTAACAATTGTTGGTATTAAGCTTATTAAAACATATAAATATCATCAAACTTATGAATATAAGTTTATTGAAGCAGGATATACTCTTGATGATTATAATTTAGTAAAAGATAAATTAAATGATGATGAACTAATGTACATAATAGCTTTAGAATATAATAAAAATATTCCTAAAATAATTAGCGAAAAATATTTTATGTATAAAAATTTAGGTAGATATATTTCTTATTTAGAAAAGAATAAAGATAAAAGTATTACTGATGTTATTGCACTTGTTAATGTAAATCGTGATAAACCTTATTATGAGAATCTTGTTACTACTGACGAATCTAAAAATGAAGCTATGTTAGTAAACAAATATCATGCTTTATCCAAGAAATATGAAGCAAGTGATATTGTCAAGGTTAGTTCAACTTATGCATATGCTGGAATGAGTTTAAATAAAGAAGCCTATGATGCTTTTAGAAAACTGTCTGATGATGCCAGAAAAGAAGGATTTACAATTATAATATTATCTTCATATCGCACATATGAATATCAAGAAAAAATCTGGAACGATAGAAAAAACTTAAAAGGTGAAAAAGAAGCAGATGCCTATGCGGCTAGACCTGGTTCATCCGAACATGAAACTGGATACGCTATTGATGTTGCAGATTATAATCATCCTCTTAATTTTAGTGAACAGGAAAGTTTTAAGTGGATGAAGGATAATTCATATAAATATGGTTATATACTTAGATATCCAGAAGGAAAAGAAGATATTACTGGTTATGATTACGAGTCATGGCATTATAGATATGTTGGCGTAGATCTTGCTACTAAAGTTTATAATGAAGGTATTACTTATGATGAATACTATGAGTTTTATTTAAATAATTAAAGAAGTTTGCTTCTTTTTTTATTTGTGCTATAATAGCTGCTCAAAGGGAGAAATAATTTATGAATCGTAGTAATGACAATATTTTAAATAAATCTACCATTCGTAAGAAAAGAGAAAATCAAATCAATACTTTTTTACAAGTATTTTTTAATTATAGGTATGAAGAACATAATTTATTTTTTGGGAATTTAGATACCTTTTTTTATTTAATTTGCAGATTTATTGATGAAACAAGAGAATTTATGAATAAATACCCATATCAGTCTTTAGATTGGTTTAAAGTTGAAGAAATGTCATTCTCAAGTAAAGAAAAACTGATTGATGCTTTTTTTAAAAGAATTAATATTCCTTTTTGTTTAAATGATATTATAAAAAATGGTATCTTAAACGTTACTTTTGAAGATAAAAATGATGCAATAAGTAAAAATAGTGATTCTTTAGTTAGTGGAAGAAGTACAGTTTGTAGTGATAAAGTTCATGAATCAGTTGAAGTTTATGATAATGGTTTAGTAACAGATGCATCTGTATGGGTTCATGAAATATTACATCACTTAAATCTAGATATTCAAAACAGAAATCTAGTTAGAAGCTTATTTACTGAATCACTAGCTTTTGCATATGAATTTATTTTTTTAAATTTTTTAGATGAAAAAGAATTTAGTTATGAAGCAGAAAAATTAAAATATAATAATTTTAAAACTTTATTCTATACATTATGTAATACTTATCCCATAATAAAACTATATATTATTTTTGATAAATTTGGTAAAGTTACAAAAGAAAATTATAAAATGTATTTTGAGTATGATAATGATTATGATGATTGTTTAGAATCTTTAAGTAAACGTTTAAATAATAAAGATTATGATCATATTTATTTATTACTAAAATATAGTTTAGCTTTTGCTTTATCAATTTATATGTATATCGAATATACTAAAGATGCTAGCTTTATTAATAAAATGAATAGTTTTAATGATGCAATTAAAACAAAAAGTGTAATGGAATGTTTAAATGTTATTGGGATTACAGAAATTAGTGAACAAGAATTAAAAAAGATTATAACTAATGTAAGACTCATGAAATTAGAACTATTAAATGGTTTTGATAGAAGTGTTTCTAGGGCCTGTTTAGTAGAATCTTATTTAAAAGCTTTTACTACCCTATTTAGCGAAAAAACGATGCTATATCAGAATTTAGATAAATTATTAAAACTAATTAATTTTTTAAGATATCATATTTCAGAATATATTGGTTTTGTTATTCCAGATGTCGAAATAGATAAACTATCAAAAGCAAGTAAAGAAGAAAAATATGATCTAATCGAACACTTTTATAAATACATCGGAAGAAAAAATGATTTAGCTGATAAAAGAAATAAAACTACAGTTAAAAAAGAAAATGTAGAAGAAATTTTAAAAACGAAAGATCCATCATTTTTAGTTAAAACATCTTTAAGAGGAACCAGTTATTTTGATGAAGACATATGTGAAAAAGCTGCTATTGTTTATGATACAGGTTACGTCTTAGATAGTGTGGCATGGGTTCACGAATTTAGACATTTAGATAATCAACCAAATAAGGTTAGATGTGAAGTTAGTTTTTTACTTACAGAAAGTGTATCTTTTTTTGAAGAATTAATTTATGGAGATTTTTTAGAAAAAATTGGATATTCATATGAAGCTGCTTTTTGTAAATATGATTTTCTTGCTAATTTAGATGTTTTTATTGAAGACACATATCCAGTTGCTAAAATGTTAAAAATTTTTGTTAAAACTGGACGTATTAGTAAATTAAATTATCATAAAGAATTTGAAAACGATGATGATTATGAAGATATTCTATCGGAAGCTTTAACTATCTTATGTGATGATCCGGAGGATATCTTATCTGGAATAAAATATACAGTGTCATCAGCAATAGCAATTTATATGTATATAGAATATACAAAAGATAAAGATTTCATAAATAGAATTAATACTTTTAGCGCTTCAATTAATGATAAAGATTTATTATCTTGTTTAAATATTATCGGGTTAACTGGATTAAATCGTGAAAGTTTAGAAAAGATTAAACTTTCAATTGATGAGTTTAAAAAAGAACTAGATGAGATATCTAGAAAAAATATAATATGTCTTTATGATATGGAAAAGAAATTGTCTATTTAAATCTAGGCAATTTCTTTTTTATTTGATATAATTGTCTTAAGAATATAGAAGTATGTGGTAGTGGTGAAAAAAATAATTATTTTTCTTTTAATTATACTAATTTTAACGGTTTCAGTTGCTGGCTATTATCTAGTTTTTAAAGATAATATTGAAATAGGTTTAAATGGTGAGTTAGAATATACTTTAAATGTTGGAGATACTAATTTTAAAGATGATGGTATATATTTAAAAAACAATAAAAAAATAATAGAAAATAATAAGTATTATGTTAAAAGAGATGGCAATATAGATTTTAATAAAATTGGCAATTATTACATTAATTATACTGTTACTTATAGAAATAAGATATATTCTATATCAAGAAAAGTAAATGTAATTGATAATATACCCCCTACTTTAGATATTAATCTTGAAGAAATAAATATTGATTATTGTAGTAAAAAAAGTACAAAGGAACTAATTTATACGGCTAATGATAATTATGATGGTGATATAACAGATAAAATTGAATTAATTAAGGAAAATAATAAATATATTTTTAAAGTTGAGGATTCAAGTCATAACACCATCGAAAAAGAAATAAATGTTAATTATTTAGATAAACCTAAAAATGTTTTTAAAATTAATGGTAATAATAAAATATATGTGCCATTAAATGGAATTTATAATGAAAATGGAGTTAAATATACTGATGGATGTGGAAACAAACTTGACGGTGTTAATATTAGAGGGGTTGTTAACACTAAAGAAGTTGGGACATATAAAATAACTTATGAAGTAAACGGAGAAAAAAATTTAATTAGAGAAGTTTCTGTATACGATCCATCTGTTAGCAAACCTACAGGTAGTAAGGTTATTTACTTAACATTTGATGATGGTCCCGGCTATTATACAAATAAAATTCTAGGTATTTTAGATAAATATAATGTTAAAGCAACTTTTTTTGTAACACATCAGTTTCCAACTTATATTCATTTAATAAAAGATGAATATGACAAAGGACACTCAATTGCCGTGCATACTTATACGCATAAATATAATATTTATACTAGTGTAGATACTTATCTTGATGATTTTAATAAAATGAATGATGTTATAAAGACATATACTGGATCTTATACTAAATTATTAAGGTTTCCTGGAGGATCATCAAATACAGTTAGCAAATCTTATAATAAAGGAATTATGACAGAGCTTGCTAAGAGAATGACTGATGATGGATATATATATTTTGATTGGAATGTATCTAGTGGTGATGCTTCAGCTAATCCGACAACTAATAAAATTATTAATAATACAATTAATGGAGTTAAAAATTGTACTCATTGTGTTATTTTAATGCATGATATTAAAAGTCAAACTGCAAATGCCCTAGAAACTATAATTACTTCATTTATTGAGTCAGGATATACTTTTGCCCCTTTAAATGAAACTAGTCCAACAGCGCACCATTCGATAAATAATTAACAAGGTTGTTTAAGGAGAGAATATTAGACTCGATTTTTAATTTATTATGGGAATTAGGAACAGACTTAGAAAAAATAGATATTAAAGAAAATAATTTAATTAAATAATTGTATTTTAATTATATGATATAATAATTCCTAAAGGAGGTCATATGGAAAAGTTTGATCTTGTTAGTAAATTTGCACCATCAGGTGACCAACCAGAAGCAATAAAGAAGTTAGTTGATGGTATTAATGAAGGAAAAAAGAGTCAAGTTTTAATGGGCGCAACAGGTACAGGTAAAACCTTTATGATTGCAAATGTAATAAAAGAAATTAATAAACCTACTTTAGTTCTTGCCCATAATAAAACTTTAGCTGGTCAATTATACTCTGAGTTTAAAGAATTATTTCCTAATAATCATGTTGAATATTTTGTATCATATTATGATTATTATCAACCTGAAGCATATGTTCCTTCAACTGATACTTATATTGAAAAGGATTCTTCAATAAATGATGAAATTGATGAGCTAAGGCATGGTGCAACTAGTTCTTTAATTAATTATAAAGACGTTATTGTTGTGGCTTCTGTATCATGTATTTATGGAATTGGTGAACCTGAAGAATATAAAAATAATATGTTAATATTAAAAGTCGGAGATCAAATTAAAAGAGAGACAATTATTGACAAACTAGTAACTATGACATATGAAAGAAGTCAATTAGATTTTCATAGAGGTACTTTTAGAGTTAATGGAGACGTAATTGATATCGTGCCTGCTAATGAGAGAAAGAATGGAATACGTATTGAACTTTTTGGAAATGAAATAGATAGAATTAGTGAATTTGATGTTTTAACAGGTAGCATAATTCAAAGTATTAAAAATATAACTATTTCCCCTGCTTCACATTTTGTTACGGGTGATGAAAAACTTGCTGAAGCAATTAGAAGAATTGAAAAAGAAAAAGATGAACGAATTGCTTTTTTTGAAGAAAAAGGTAAATTAATTGAAAAGCAAAGAATAAAAGAACGATGTGAATATGATATTGAAATGCTTAAGGAAACAGGATTTTGTCATGGCATTGAAAACTATTCAAGACATTTGGCACTTAGAGGTGAAGGTGAAACGCCTTCTACTTTAATAGATTTCTTTCCTAAAGATTTCTTGCTTGTTGTTGATGAATCACATGTAACACTTCCACAAGTTAGAGCTATGTATAATGGAGATAGAATGCGTAAGCAAACATTAGTTGATTATGGATTTAGGCTTCCTAGCGCACTTGATAATAGACCTTTAAAATTTGAAGAATTTAATGATAAATTAAATCAAACGATTTATATATCCGCAACACCTGGTGATTATGAAATGGAATTAGTTCATCATCACACTATAGAACAAATAATTCGTCCAACTGGTCTTTTGGATCCAACTATCGAAGTTCGTAAGACCGAAGGTCAAATAGATGACTTAGAAGGTGAAATAAA